>CAZKHY010000168.1:0-5670 GCA_964552455.1 uncultured Nitrospira sp. | reverse complement strand
AGCACATTTATTGGGATCAGGCCGGGGTCCTCATGCAGGTGGGATTGCTCAATCCGGGACGGCTGCCGGTGAGCGGCGCGGAGAGCGCCCGCAAGGTGCTGAACCCCAAACTGCCGGCCCGCGTCATTTGACGGTCCTTGATGCCAGAAAATAAAATGGTTCCGGGCATCTTTGTCTCTATTAGCTTTGAAGGAATTTAACCGCTTTTTCGCGTATCCGTTTTAGCGCCTTCGAAACTGGACTGTGATTGGCGTATCCAAGTTTTTGACTGATGTCTTTTAATTTTGTTTCTCCACTGCGAAGCAGGACGACAATTGCTCTCTCCTTTGTATTTACAAAGGCAAGGAAGTCTTGCCACAAGAGGTGCTCGTGAATCTCGGCTTCTGGCCCATGAACCGGGATCGTCTCATTTAACTCGACGAACGAAATTTTGACTTTCGCCCGCTTGTGATAAAGCTTGCGCTCGAAATCTTCTCTAGCCCGTGACCAACATGAAGAAAAGTCTTCCTCAACCCGATTTGATTGAATCGCATCAATGACTGCTCGTAAACGGCCTCTTTCGTCGGCTCGTTTAATGATAGCCTTTGTCGCATCCCATGCCTCGGTTTCGCCCATCCAGAGCGTTCCGCCCATCATAGGACGGTCCGCAAATATGTCTTGCGGGAGTGTCTCTCGAAGTCCTAAAAGTTTCTTGGCCTGCTGTGGGTTATCGAAGGAAACACGTCCCAGTTGACGTGCATACTCACTAGCTACCTCGTATGCATATGGCAACCAGAAATCTAGACTGTGTGCTAATACTCGTAATGAGTCGTCATGACTAAAGGCGCGAAGCTTTGATCCAGAATTTAGTAAGGGCCAAATGTGAAATGCGAAGGCTTGAGACATTCTCTCTTCAAAGTCAGATGGCAATAAGTGCTCGATTAGCCCGACATCAGAGATATATGGCCACATTCCCTTCCGGACGGTTGGAAGCCCGAAACGTTCGAGTGTTCGACGTGGCAGTAAATGGTATAGCACCGCATATGCCCAGTAACGATGGTAGGGTCTGTCAGGGAGTAGGTAGAGATTGCGATCATTGCAGTCTTTGATCCAGGCCAATTCCTCTGAAATGCCGCTTGTCTCGTCGAAGAAGTTAGTTCGAAGTTGAGCTGCCTCCCAAGCAATGTTCCACTCAGCAATCAAATTGTGGAGTTTCCAGAACTGATCTCTTTCCTTTGTTAGTCTTGCGGGCAGGGGCACATAAACGAATTCCGGTGGCACCACGTCATTTGGTCGTGGGAGAAACTGGAAAACGAAAGCTGCTGACAGATTTGAAAGGTGTGGAAACCGATTAGGCTTGAGGTCCTTACCTTTAGCCAGACTATCTTGAGCCAATTTCAACACTTCCGGATCAACGTGCTGCCGCTTATCGATTCGCATCTGTCCTCCCTCCGTGATGGTGGTATCTTCACCATCTATACGGCGCAGACAGGCAAGAATGTTCCAGGCGTCTCAAATAAATTGCCATGAACGTTGAGCGAAGCGCCACCCTCTCTTCCCTCTGGCCGGTCGTGCTGGGAGGGGCGGCAGGGTGCCTCTGACTGCGCGCGTCGGGCGACCACTTTCCGAAGTGGGGGCTCCGCGAGCACGAGAGGCACCCTGCGCCCATCAATACAATCGCCACTCCCTCTTCACACCGGCCACTCCTCCTCGTTCCAAGCCATCTCCCAAAACATCCACTCGTACCTCGAGCTGATCACGAAGGCCTCTTCCATCCGCCGCTTCTCGTCCTTCCCCGCCCCCTTCGCCCACTGGTCCACCTTCTTTCGCATCCAGCGCTGAACCTCGGCAAACTCAGGCGAGGCATAGAGCATCAGCCAGTCCCGGTAGGGATGGTTCTTCTTCGGCGGGCCCTGTTTCAGCAAGTGCCGGCCCACGACGCAGTAGATCCAGGCGCAGGGGAGGGCGACCACCGTAATCTCGGCGGCGGTTCCTGTCTGAGCCACAGCCAGCATGTGTCTCGTATAGGCATAGTTGGTCGGGGCCATGGGGACGGAGGTCATCTGCTGTTGCGTCATCTTCCAGCGTTTGCCGTAATTTTCGTGCAGGCTCCGCTCCACGATGATCGTCTCCTCCGCCAGCTTGTTGAACTTCAGGGCCGATTCCGCATCCGGCGCCTTCTGCGCCCCGGCTGAGAAGATGCGAGCGAGATCACCCAGAAAACGGGCGTCCTGCAGAATGTAGTATTTGAACTTCCGTGCAGGCAGAGTCCCCTTGCCCAGCGCAAGGACGAAGGGATGGGTGAGCTGGGCGTCCCAAATCGGCTTGGCCAGCTTGCGCAGGTGCTTGGAGAAGCTATCAGCCATCAGCTATCAGCTCTTTTCCGGTACGAAGTTGTTTGTGAACAGAGTCTCCAGCGCCATTTTCTTGCCGATCACTCCACGGTCGTGGAGCCAGTCCCGCACCGACTTCCATCTGGCTTCTTCCTGTTGGAGCGTCTCGGGAATATAGGGGAGGGTGGCGTCGAAGGTCCTGGCCGACAGAGCTGGGTCCGCCAGGGGGTTGGCTTTCAGATAGAGCCCCAGCGATTCTTCCGGTTGAAGATGGGTCAGAGTCAGGGAACGTGAGAGGGCGCGGGACACGCGGCGCACGAGATCCGGGTGACGCCGGACCATCCGGTCTGAGGTCATGACCACGAGCTGGTACAAGTCCGGCACGTTGTACTGGGTGGGGCTCACGAATTCGACGGCGGCGCCCCGTGATTCCGCTTCCACCTGTTCGTAATTCACGAAAGCTCCGAAGACCGCGTCGGCCTTGCCGGTCAGGAGGGCGTCTGTCAGGGCGAAGCCCACGTCCACCGGCAGGATGTCGTCCTGGGTCAGCCCCGCCGCCTCCAGCATGGTGCCCAGGATCGGGAGGTCGATGGCCAACCCAGGCCAGCCGACGCGGCGGTGGCGGAGGTTCTCCAGGCGCTTGATGGGTCCTTCCTTCAGGTACATGAGGCAGACGACCGTGTGGGCCAGCAGCGGGCCGATCGAGATCAGGGGCCGGCCTTGATCCCTCGCCTTGATCAGGTTGGTCTGCTCGCCGATGCCGAAGTCGGCCTTCCCTTGTGCGACCAATTCGAGGGACTCTTCCGGGACGGTCGGAACCAGGATGGACAGCTCCAATCCTTCTTCACGGAAGAACCCCCGCTCCTTGGCCGTGACGACCGGCAGATGGTCCGGGTTCAGGAACCATTCGAGGGCCAGGGTGACGAGGGGACGGGGAGAGATGAGGGGAACAGAGCGCGAGGTGGGGCGGCGGGATTTCTTGGGCAGGTTCTTTCGGGGTGGCATATGTCCAGGATGCTCAAAAAGGCCAGCCAACGCGGCCGCAGGAAGCGAGGACCCCGAGGCGTACTGGAAAAGTACGTTGAGGGGTTCGAGCGACGAGAACAAAGTTGGGGGGCTTTTTCAGCATCCTGATTAGGTGCGGCCGAGCCGGTTGATGCCGTCTAAGGCGGCGGTCCGGTAACACTCGGCGAGGGTCGGGTAGTTGAACACGTTGTTGACGAAGAAGTCCACCTTGCCTCCGTAGGTCAAGACGGCCTGGCCGATATGGATCAACTCGGTGGCTCCTTCTCCGATGATGTGGACGCCGAGGAGCTGCAGGGTGTCCCGGTGGAAGATGAGCTTCAGGAGCCCCTCGAGGTCGCCGAAGATCTGTCCCCGCGCGATTTCCTTGTAGAAGGCCCGGCCGACTTCGTAGGGCACGCCCTGCGCCGTCAGCTCTTCCTCATTCTTGCCCACGGTCGAGATTTCCGGGATCGTGTAAATGCCGTAGGGCATGACCTTGGGCAGGGTGGACTGCTCCACCTTGAACGCGTGGCAGGCCGCCAGGCGTCCCTGCTCCATGGAGGTGGAGGCGAGGGCCGGAAACCCGATGACGTCCCCCGCCGCATAGATGTGGGGGATGTCCGTCTGGTACTGCTCGTTCACCTTGATCTGGCCCAGTTTGTCGGTGGTCAGGCCGATGGCCGGCAAATTCAACTGGTCCGTGTTCGCAAGCCGCCCCATCGCGTACAGGAACATGTCCACGATGACGGTCTTGCCGCTCTTCAGGCCGATGATCACCCGGCCCCGCTCGTCCTGCGCGACCTTGTCGAGCTCCTCCCCCAGCTTCACCATGACCCCGTTGGTGCGCATCTGGTAGATCAGGGCCTGGACGACTTCCTGGTCCACGAACCGGAGGAGTTCGGTGCGCCGTTCGATCAGCGTGACCTTGATGCTGAAGGCGGCGAACATCGAGGCATACTCGCAGCCGATGACCCCTCCGCCCAGCACCGCCATGGTCTTGGGGATCGCGTCGGTGGCGAGGATGGAGTCCGAATCGCAGATGGACGAGTCGTTGAAGGGAATGTCCGCCCCGCGGCGCGGCCGCGAGCCGGTGGCGATGACGATGAACGGGGCTTGCAGGGTGTCCAGGGTGCCGTTCCGCTTGAGGATCTGGACGGTGTGGGGATCCACGAACGAAGCGGTGCCGTGGATGATGTCCACGTCGTTCCGTTCGAGTTGGTTGTTGACGATGTCCAGCTCGTGCTTGATGACCTGGTCCTTGCGGGCCATCAGGTCGCGGAGCGTCAGGCTTTTCTTCAGGGAGTAGGTGACGTTGGGGAAGGAGCGCAGCTTGAACCCGTGCAGGTAGTAGATCGCGTCCTTGAGGGTCTTGCTGGGAAGCGTCCCGGTGTTGACGGAGGCCCCGCCGACGGCCGCCTCCTTCTCGATGATGGCCACGCGCTTGCGGAGCTTGGCCGCCTGGATGGCGGCCTTCTGGCCGGCCGGGCCGCTGCCGATGACGAGCATGTCGTATTGCGCCATAACGTTCCTCGAAGCTGTCAGCACTCAGCCTTCAGCAGAGGACCGGAAGCTGACAGCTGAGTGCTGATGGCTGGTTGCCGTTTACAGCAACTTCTTTGCTGCCTCAAACGCCGCTTCCATGTCCGGCATCTGGGCCAGTTCGGGCGTGACCTGCATGTATCGGACGACGTTGTCCTTGTCCACCACCATCACCGTCCTGGCCAGAATGTGGGGGTTCTTGACCAGCAAGCCGTATGTCAGGCCGAAGGCCCCACTACGATAATCGGACAAAAAAGTCACATTCTTGATCTTGGCTTCCTTGGCGAAGCGGTCCTGGGCGAAGGGCGTGTCCACGCTGACCGTGATCAATTCCACGCCTTGGTCCAGCCCCCGGTTCTTCTCGCTGAGGTAATGGGTCTGCTGCTCGCAGACTTTGGTGTCGAGGGAGGGGACGATGCTGATGATCCGCACCTTTCCCTTCGTGTCCGCGATGTTGGTCAGGGAGAGGTCCCCCTTGGCCACCTGGACGTCCCGCAGGCGCTCTCCCACCTTGATCCCAGGCCCGGCCAGGGCCAGCGGCGTGCCTTTGAAGGTCACGCTGTTGCCGTCCCCGGCGGTCGCGCTGCCCTTCGCAACCGGCAGGTCTTTGTACATGAACGTGGTCTCGCCTCCGCCCATCATGGCGCATCCGGCGATTCCGACTAAGCCGGCCAGCGTACCCAGCACAACGGCGACATTGGTTCTATATGTGACGAGTCTCATCGATCCCTCCATACCTCGCTTGCGTGAACCGCTCACTTCGATCACATGTGAGCGGAGAGGTTTTTTGCCTCCAGTAGGCTTAGATTCCTCG
>CAZKHY010000167.1:0-5713 GCA_964552455.1 uncultured Nitrospira sp. | reverse complement strand
TTCCAGCCGAGCATGTGCGTGGCGGCCTGATTGAAGAAGGTGACGTTGCCTTTGGTGTTGAGCCCATAGAGCCCGACCCCCGCCGAGTTGAGGATCAGGTTGTAGGGAATGAGATTGATGAGGTCCGCGTGCTGGTGGACCAGGGAGGGGCCACGCACGGTAAGCCCAGGGAGGCCGCTCAGCCAACCTTGGGCAGCGGCCGGGCGGTTTTTTTTTGTGAGGTCGTGCCGGTCTGGCCGGACGGGGACCAGGGCTGCAGATTCGCATCCAGCCCTGCGTCCGCATGCTGGAGGTAAAACTCAATCGCCGCTTCCACGAAGTCCGATTGCGTGACGCGCGGATAGAGCGCCTGGAGGTGGACAAAGCGCTCCGCCAGCTCCTGCCGGACATAGCCCGCAAAGCGGGTCCGTTGGCCCCGGCGCGGGCGCCCCTTCCGTTTGCCATCCGTCTTCATCGTGTCCTTACGGTACAGGAGTCGGTTGGGCGTTGGCAAGCTCAAAAAGCGCCAGTTATGCAATGGGAGCTAGTTTAAGCATATTAGAGCTATAATAAGCTATATTGCTCTTTTTGGGATGAACAGGTATTGTCGCGTCCATCGGAAGGGGCGCACTGACCACCATCCAAGGAGGGCGTATGCCGCTACTGTCAGGAAAGGAGTTGGCCGGAGAGCTGGGCGTGAGCATCTTCACCGTCTGGCGAGCCTATCAGAGTGGCGAGATTCCCGGGGAACGGATCGGGCGGATTACGCGCTTCGATCTGGAGCGTGTCCGGACGGCGATGCGGAGCCGGGCTGCGAACGGGAGGGCCCAGGCGGAGGGTGGCGTGGCGCGGATCGGCGGCAGCCGACCGCGCCAGCCGGCCCCGCGCCCCCGTGGTGGTAAGACGGGGGCGCCAATTACACCCCCTCGGAGGAGTCCGCGTGGGCTTCACCAGCAGCATTGACTATCTCGGCTTCACGGTCCGGGGGGTGCCGTTGAGCGAGGTCACGGCGCAGCTGGGCGGCACCTTCTGTCAGATGGAGAAAGGTTTTCGAGGCTATCCCGTGGGCTATGTGGGTGTGTCAGACAGTGGCGGGACCGGCATGATCGGGACGGGGGCTCCCCGCAATCCGGGGGAAATCCACGTGGACCTGCCTGGCGGGTTTCTGGCCGGCTGGACCTTCGCGCAGTTGCAGAAGCTCGCCAAATGGGTCCGGTCCAAGAACGGCACGTTCACCCGGCTGGATCTGGCCCTGGATGACCGACTGGGCATTGTGACCATCGCCCAGGTGCAGCGGGCGCTCCGAAAGGGCCAGGTGGTGACCCGGTTTAAGGAAATGACGCGGCTGGACAAGATGGGCTTCCATGCATCGGCGACCCGCTCCGGCGATACCCTCAATATCGGCTCCCGCCAATCCCAGACCTTCATTCGAGTCTACGACAAGGCCCTGGAACAGCAGGACAAAGGCCATGCAGTGGAAGGGCCCTGGGTCCGCTGGGAAATGGAGTTGAAGGAGGAGCGGGCCAACGTCTGCGGCCAGGCCCTCGCCTCCCTCGATGAGGAGGAATTCCGCCGCCTGATGGTCGGCGTGCTGCGGTCGGCCATCGATTTCCGGCAGACCACCTGGGAGGCCGAGGCCATCGAACGGTTCCGGGCCAAGCCCTTGAAGTGGTGGCTCACCCTGACCGAGGGCTTCCAGAAGGCCCGCTTGGTCGTCACCAAGGCCGTCCGCAAGATCGAGGACGTGAAAGCTTGGGTCAGTCAGTCCCTGGCCCCCATGTTGGCGGTCGTGGCCTGTGCGCCGGGGGCAGGCGAGGAGTGGCTACGGAAGGCCATCGCCACCGGGGCTGACCGCTGGAAGCCGAAACATCTGCTCCTGCTGAAACGTCCGCCACCCATGAAGGAGTACCGGTTACGGCCATGCTGACATGTCAGCGCTGTCGAGGACGCGAGGAATTCTTGCTTGAAGCCGGCCTCCGAGCCTGGATCTGTCCGCGCTGTGAGCGGGTGTCGCTCCTGATCACGGACTGGACGGTGTGGAAACGAGTGCATCGGGCCGTCATGGGAGACCGGCTCGCTCGCCCCAGGTCTCAGCCTCTCCCCCACAAAACCTATGTCCTACGGAGGTCTCCATGTCCTGTGCGCGGTGCGGTGGACGAGAAGCACAATTCATCCGGCGCGGGTTCGTCGCCTGGTGGTGTCGGCACTGCCAACGAACGGCCATCCGGATGACCAACGGGAATCTCTGGAAACGGTTCCGGGCGGAGTTCATCGATCTGCCCGATGAACAGCCTCCGCAGGAGCAGCGGACATGATGCGGCATTGTCCGAAGTGTCGAAGGGGCCGATTAAGGACCCGCGTGGAAAAGGAGGTGGTGATCCAACGTTGTCCGGCGTGTGGGCTGGAACTGGAAGCAGTACGGGAGCGAGGCAAGTGCCTTTCGATCTGGCACCAACGGGTGCCGTCACAATCAGCCAGGAGGACGAGATGGAATTGACGGGTGTGGTCAAGGTCAACGGGTTCTCGGAACGGGAATTCAAAGGCAAGGTCTACAAGGCGGCCAACCTCTACATCGAGGGCAAGGATGGCGATGCGGTCAAGGCCGGTATTCCGGACACGGCCGTCGGCCTGCCGAAACAGGTCCAGGAGCTCCTGGATCAGCGCTGCAAGGCGACCTTCAACCTGCGGAGCTTCAAGGGCTCGCTGTACCTGGATCTGCTGAGCCTGGAACCGCTGTCCAGGAACTAGGACAGGCTGAGGAGGGAAGGCCAGATGGACTCTACCCTGGTGGTCACGACAGTCCTCCTTCTGGCCTTTCTCTCCGGCCTGCTCGCGGGGCGTCTATGATCCGAGCAGCAGTGCTCTTATCCAGTTATCTGACCGGTGTCTGGGTGTTCCTGGTCATGGCTTGCATCATGCCGGGCCAGGCCCTGGCGCTCATCTCTCCTCAAGCCTATTCCCGCGTGGTGGCACAGGCCGAATGGATCGCCTACCAGGCCGCGCAACGGTCTGCGACCATCGCGACGGTGGCGGCGGATGCGGCAGTCGCCTCCCCGGCCTCGGTGGCGATCCGGGCCGTGGCGGGACCGGTGGGGTGGGCCGCCTTGGGCGTCACGGCGGGGATCGCCCTCTATCAGACCTTCTACAGTCAGGACAAAATCAACGCGGTGGTGCAGGCGGGTGCGCCGCAGCCGACCTGGGCCATTACCAACGGCTCCGGGGGTGGGTGGACCGTGGGGCCGGGCGGCTCCTATGCGCCCTACCAGTATGCCAAAGTCTCCACGACCATTGCCCCGCCCTGCCTGGGCGATGGGAGTCCGTACACGTATGACTGGATGGTCGGGCCGTTTCCCGAAAACAACTACCCGATTGTCGGGACCATCCGGTACGGCACCTCTGCCGGGACCATCAATGGGTCCCCCATCGACGTGTACCTCTGCCATGTCCAGAGTGCGGCGGGTACGCAGAGTCAAACCGGGGGCGGCACGGCGACGGTCCAGTCAATCACGAACTATCTGACGAACCTTCCCGCCAGTGATCCCAACAGCATTGAGAGCAACAGTAAGCCCTTGGGGCTCGGCACGGTGCCGGATTCCGGGGCCAGCACGGTCATCAACCCGGTCTCTCCGGCACAGATGCCGACGACAGTGAAACCGACTTCGCAAGTCGGGCCAACCGATATTGTCGTCAATCCGAGCGTCCCTCCGCCGGCCAATCAGCAGCAGACGACGCCGACGACGCAGACCTCGACCACGACGACGACCACGACCAATAACCCGGATGGGTCCGTGACGCAAACCAAAAGCACGACGGCGAGCGCGTCCTGTACGACGGCGGCGGGGCACGACCAGCGGACCCTGGGGACGGTGCTGCAGGCCCATCAGGCCACCTGGAACACGACGGGGCTCATCGGGGCCGTGACTCTGTTGAAGACCCTGACCTGGCCGTCCGCGTTGCCGGTGGTCACGGTGACGACCACGATGCTGGGCTCGTTCTCCGTGGACTTCAACCAGTGGGCCTGGGTCTTCACGGCCCTGCGGACCCTGATCATCGCGATCGCGTCCCTGGCCGCGTATCGCATCATCTTTGTCGGAGGGAGGTAAGGCGTATGGATGCGGCAGCGGGGATTCTCAACCTGATCTACTGCTGGCTGACTGATTTTTTCTTTTCGCTCCAGGACCTCTACCTGGGGGCCTATGACTCGCTCCTGTCAGTGGTCGATCAGACCCTAGCGGGATTGGGCAGCGCGGGGCTGACCCTCCCGGTGATTCCGGATCAGTACGCCTGGGTCCTGGGGGCGACGGGCATGTCACAGGCGCTGGCGATCATCGCCGGCGCGATGGTGACCCGGTTCACACTACAAACCATTCCGTTTGTCCGATGGGGGTCCTGATGGTGCATGGCGCCCGGCTGGCTCGGGTGACTGAGGAGGAACGTCCGGAGGCGAAGGCGATCACAAACAAGAGGAGGCGGTGTCATGAGAACGGTGAATGAACCAATCGTACGTGTGTCGGCCCTTCCGACCTATGGGGTGGCGGTGGTGGACGTGGCCCCCGTTGAGATCGTGCCCGTAGAGCACCCCGTGTTCTGTCTGCATTGTTGCAAGCTCTACCCGTTCGGCGACAGCGTGCTGGCCCTGGATGGATTGCTCTACTGCCCGGTGGTGGGCTGTGACGGGTCGTTGATCGATCAAATCCCGGTCGTCGAGACTGCGAGGGCACAGGACGCGGGCAAGGGGTGGCAGCGATCGTCCTTGTCCGCGCAGTTCGGGGACGTGGCCCTGGCGACCCCACTGGACCTGGTGTGGTCACGGGTGTGGACCCCCATGTCTCTGGATGAGGTGCAGCAGGCGGTGTTGGAGGCGTGGCGCTGACCGGACGATCACGCCGGACTTGTGTGACGCGAGTCACAAGGGCAGTCGATCCCGCGTGTGAGGAGGGGGGGCATGAGGCGGCGTGAGGCGCTTCAGCGGGATCGGCGGGCCGTGCGGGAGCGTGGGTGCGCGACACAGAGGCAGGGTTGTGGTGCTGTGCGGCGCATCGCGGGCATGCGCCGGGGAGGACAGGATGGGAGTGGGACTGTATGTCTGTGAGGAAGCGCTGTCCGGCCTGTTCCGGGATCGGCTGGCGTTGATGGCGCTCCAGCTTCTACCGGTGTCGCCGGACGTGGCGACGATCAAAGGGGACGTCATCCTGTGGGCCGGGGCGCTGCTCGGGGTTTTTCTTGTGTGGTACGCGGGGCTGCGAATGTTGGACATCCTGGAGGAGCAGCCGGAGAACGAGGACGACGAGGACTAGCACGGGAGGCATGGATGGATGTGGCAGTGCTGATGAAGGTGATCGGCGGCGGGGCGCACGAGGTGAGCGCCGGGTGTGCAGTGCGGTTCTTTGTGCCGTACTTCTTGGCGGGCATGCTCGCGCTGATGTGCGCGGCCCTGCTGATGGGGCAGCCGCGTGATTGAGTTGATCGAGGGGGCGCCTGGGGCCGGGAAGTCGTTGTTCACGCTGCGGGATCGGGCCTTGTACTGGTTGCAGCGGTCCCAGCGGCCCCTCTACGTGCATATGCGGGGCGTGCAGGTGGATCGGTGGGCGTCGCTCCTGCATCTGGACCGGCTGGACCTGGAACAGCGGATGACGGTCTGGCCCTGGGGGGAGCACGACGCCGTGCCGGAACGCTTGCTGACCGTGCAACCGAACGGGGTGGTGGTGATCGACGAGGCCCAGTTTGTGTTTCG
>CAZKHY010000166.1:0-5741 GCA_964552455.1 uncultured Nitrospira sp. | reverse complement strand
GTCTGAAAGGGAGTTCCATCAAAACAAGGATTGAAACGACTTCAGGATGGGCACGACACTTTCCGACTTCGCAAGAAAAAAGGTGGTTCGGAGGAGGCCCTACCGGCGTGGGCAGAGGGACACGTCGATGCGGGGATTGGCGGAGTCTTGTTCCTTGAAGAGGTGAATCTCCACGATCCGGTTGTCGTTGAGGCCGAGCGCTTCGCAGAGGGCGTCCTGCGCGATCTTGAGGCCGCCGTCCACGTCGCGGCGCAGCGGTGAGGTGAAATGAAAGGCAATGGTCAGGGCGAGCGAGCCGGCGCGCAGGGTCTGGAGCAACTCGGCTCGGTGGGGAGACCCCGCAAGGGCGACCAGGGTCTGCTGGGCCACCAGCGCTTTGTAGCCTCGTCCCACGGCGGAGAGCACGCGCCGCCCGTTGACCGTGGCATACTGGTGGTTGATGCTGGGCGGAACCGGCAGGGTCAGGGCCAGTCGATCAGGCAAAATGGAGGCTTGCCTTGCCGGGTCCGGCAAGGCTGCTGCCACGAGGCGGGGCCTGGGCCGGGAGGCGCGACGCGCCGGCAGGACCGGTCTTGTCGGGAGCTGACCGGCTCCGGCGGCTGACGGGCGGGCCGGCGCCGGGGACGCTTGAGCCGTGCGATAGGAGGTGAGGCGGAGAGAAACCGGTTTCAGGTGAGACGCGGCTCTGCGTGGAGGGCGTGGCACCTTATCTGTGCGAGAGGAGGTTGGAGATTTTGCTCAGGGCCTGTTCGCTTTTTTCTTCGTTCCGGCTCACGTACCGGCGCCACTCGGAGGGGTTCCAGATCTCCAGGTGGTTGAAGAGGCCCACCAGCACGATTTCCAGGTCCTCCTCCACCGGCACCATCTTTCGAAGGCGTCCCGGAATCAGAATCCGTCCCGCCTTGTCCACATCCGAGGTGCCGGCCTCGGAAACGATGGTATGCATGAACAGCCGGCTCTGGTCCTCATCCAGCTTGGCCCGCACGCCTTCCAACACCTTCTCCCACTCGGCCGTGGAATAGACCCAGAGGGACTGCTCCGGTCCCTTGATGAAGACGACGCCGTTGCCTTCGGTTTCCAGCCGTTCCCTCATGGGGGAGGGAACGATGAAGCGGCCTTTCTCATCCAATTTGCACGGATAGGAGCCAGCGAACATGGATGTGCCTCCTTAGCAGGATGTTGAAAAAGGCCTCCAGCCGCGTTCTCGTCGCGCGTCTCCCTGCGACGTACCACAAGAGTACGCCTCGGCCGCCGCACTTCCTGCGGCCTTGCCGGCGGCCTTTTTGACCATCCTGCACAGTGGTAATGCACCTTTATGGTTCACGTTGGTTGAGCCTTCCGAGATCGTCGTCGGGGCCGCGTGGCGGCCCGTCGGCGGAGCCACTGTTCCAGGTCAGACCGTACGAACCGCCATTCCTTCCCCAGCTTGAAGGCCGGCATGCTGCGATCCTGAATATAGCGGTAGAGCGTACGCTGGGCGATCTTGAGATACCGGCAGGTCTCTTCCGCCGTCAGGAGTTCGTCCTTGGCTGTGTGAGGCGACAGGGCTGGTGCGGCCATAGTGGAGCACGTCACGATCTCGCGAACCGGTGCCAATCACTCGCTGGCCAGTCTAGGAAGAAACCGGAAAATTGTCAAGAAAACTCGTATGTCTGTGTATGTCAGTCTATGTCAGTCGCGGTCGATTCGGCCGCATCCTGCCCGAGATTGTCGCCGGCACCCTCCAGCGCTGCATCGACTTCATCGCCGAAGTCTTCCCCCATTTCCTGGCCCATCTTTTTCATGAATTGCGCCATGCTCTTGGGATCGTTTTCATCCAAGTCGCCGAATTTGCTGGGATCGGCCAGAGACTCCAGGCGCGCCTCTTCCGACTTGGGGGCGGCAAACCGGGACATGACCCGGTCCAGCTTGGCGCTGCGGCAATGCTTGCAGGCCAGAGGCGGGGGATTGCTGATGCTCAGGACCAGCAGGCTGCTCCGTTTCCCACATTCCCTGCAGCGGTATTCATAGATCGGCATGGCGTTTCTCTCAAAATGTCAGAAAGTTGTAAAGTCTTCAAGTCCTCAAGTCAAGTGCTGGAAACCGACCTTTCGACTTTAGACTTTGCGACGTTCCTATTGTTATAGCGTGCGGGCCAATGTGCCGACATGGACTTCTGCCGCCCCCGCTTTACGCAATACTTTGGCACATTCGTTGACGGTCGTGCCGGTGGTCATGACATCATCCACGAGCAGGACCCGTTTGCCCGCCACCTCGGCCGGGCGGAGGACGGCAAAGGCCCTCCGGAGGTTTTTGAGCCGCTCGGCCCGGCTGAGTTCCGTCTGCGGTTCCGTCCGGCGCACGCGAACCAGGTTGTCGTGGGAGAGCGGCAAGCGGAAGCGGCGGTTCATGCGATCGGCCAGCAGCAGCGATTGATTGAACTCTCGCTCCCTCAGCCGGGATGGGTGGAGCGGGACCGGCACGATGAGATCCGCCTCCGGCGGCTGCAGGAGTACCGCGCTCATGAGCTCGCCCAGGACGTCGGCCAGCACCACTTTCCCTCGATATTTGAAGAGCCGAATGGCGTCCTGCAGGGGGGGCTGATAGGGGTAGAGCGACCAGGCGCTGGTGTATGCCGGCCGACGCAGCCGGCAGGCCTGGCAGAGGTGGCCGGGACTGTAGGTGAGGGCGACCGTGGAGGCAAAGGGACGACCGCACCGGGGGCAGGCAGGCCCTGCCAGCGGCTTGATGCTGGCCCAGCACGATCGGCAGAAAAAGGGGACGGGGTCGTCGGTCAGGTCCGCCCCGCAGGCTTCGCAGGCCACCGGCAGGATCAGGTGCAAGAGCTGCCGGATGATTGCAGCCGGGCCAAGCATCGTGCCTCGTGACAGCCAGCGTATCGGTGGGTGAAAGATCCGCCCGTCTCTGTTGTAGGGAATTCCGCGAGCGGTGTCAATGTTGTGAGGCAACGGCAGGGTGTGGTATAGGAAGGGCCGGGTGTAGCGAGGCACGACGAGGGCGCGAGGGTGTGGTCAAGCTCGACCATATCTATAAGGAGTATCAGCGGGGGCGGGCCGTCGTGCACGCGCTCCGGGATATCTGCTTGGATGTGTCCAAGGGCGAATTCTGCGCCTTGATGGGGCCCAGCGGGTGCGGCAAGAGCACGCTCCTCAATCTGATCGCCGGGCTTGATGCTCCCACCGCCGGCACGATCTTCCTCAATGGCCGGTCCACGCAGGGCTTCTCGGATGCGGACTGGACCAGACTGCGGCGGGAATTCATCGGCATGGTCTTCCAGTCGTTCCACCTGCTCCCCGGGCTTACGGCCGGCGACAACGTCGCGCTGCCCTTGTTACTCGGTCACAGGACAGGGAGCACCGTGCGGGCACGTGTGGCCGAGTGTCTGGAGGCCGTCGGCATGAGCCACCGGGAAGCCCACAGGCCCAACGAATTGTCGGGAGGCGAACAGCAACGGGTGGCGATCGCCCGCGCCCTGGTACACCGTCCTCACTTGATCCTGGCTGACGAACCCACCGGGAACTTGGATTCGAAGAACGGGGCGGAGATCATCGCGCTCTTGCGATCCTTGCCGCAGCGGTTCGGACAGACCGTCCTGCTGGCGACCCACAGTCAGGAAGCCGCGCAACAGGCCGATCGTGTGCATCGGATGAAAGACGGGCGGCTGCAAGGGTGAACGGTGAGTGTTGAGTTGCGGGTCGTGAAACGCACAAGTAAAAACTGAGAACCGACAACGATGGATTTATCTGTCACCATTGCGGGGGTGCGCTTCCCCAGTTGCTTCATGAATGCGGCCGGCGCACGCTGTGTGACGCAGGAGGAGTTGGAAGCGCTCGGCCGTTCCCGCGCCGGCGCGATCGTCACCAAGTCCATGACGCTGGAGCCGCGCCAGGGAAATCCCGAGCCGCGGTATTACGGGTTCCCTTCCGGGTCCATCAATTCGATGGGGCTGCCGAACCTGGGCTATCAGGCCTATGCCCGGATCATTCCCGATCTCAAGCGATTCCAGAAACCCGTCATCGCCAGCGTCGCGGGACTCTGCGAGGAGGATTTCATCACGATTGCCGCCGTGATCGATGCCTGCCGGCCGGACCTGGTCGAGGTCAATCTCTCCTGCCCAAACATTCCCGGCAAGCCCCAGATCGGCTACGACGCGGAGGCCTCGGAGCGTCTGCTCAAGCGGGTGCGGAAGATCATCACCGTTCCCATGGGCGTGAAGCTGCCGCCCTATTTCGACCCGGCCCATCATGAAGCGATGGCGCGCGTGCTGGAGCGGATCGGGGTGGACTTTCTGTCCCTCATCAACTCGGTGGGCAACGGCCTGGTGGTCGATCCGGAAAAAGAGACCGTCGTCATCAAACCGAAGGGAGGGTTCGGGGGACTGGGGGGGACGCTGATCAAGCCGGTCGCGCTGGCCAACGTACGCGCCTTCTGGAAGCTGTTCGGAGGGCGGCTGCCGATCATCGGGACCGGCGGGGTGGTCGGCGGGGTGGATGCCTTCGAGCATTTGCTCTGCGGTGCCTCGGCCGTTCAGGTCGGCACGGTCTTGGTGGAGGAAGGGCTGGGGGTGTTTGAGCGGCTGGAGGGGGAGCTGGCGGCGGTGCTCGCCAGAAAGGGGTATGGATCGCCGGCTGCCTGCCGCGGGCGACTCAAAGAGCTGTGAGGCGCTAGCGCGAGGTGAAACTCTTGGGCAGGAGATGCAGGAGCAGGGCTTGGCGGAGGAGTTGCGCCACGTTGCGCACCCGCAGGCGCCGCATCAGATTGAAGCGATGGACTTCGACCGTCCGGACGCTGATGCCCAGGTGGCCAGCGATCTCCCGGTTTGTCAGCCCTTGCGCCACCAGGCGCAAGATCATCTTTTGACGCGGGGTCAACGCCTGCGTCGTGCCCTTGGTCGTCCGGCTTTTCGGCCTGGTCTTTTTGGCGCTCGTCCTTGCCATGGTCCGGCCTGCCTTTCCTCCTGAGGATTCGCCGTCTCAGGGTAATTTCTAGCATAACAGAAACCGGCAGCACTGTAAATACCGAATCAGGAGAAGTCGGGAGAGGTCCGGAGGGATGATCGCAGCGCTTGGCATGATCGGGAGCCGCCAACTTCTGGAGCGGCCCGTCCGCACCACGATCACGATCTGCGGGATCGCCCTGGGCGTGTCGGTCTCGATCGCGATTCAGACGGCGAACGTGGACGTGCTGAAGTCGTTCGAGCAGACCGTTCTGGCGGTGGCGGGGCGCGCCACCTTGCAGGTGTCCGGCGGCGAGCTGGGTCTGGACGAGAACGTGATGCCTCTGCTCAAAGGTCACCCAGCCGTGCTCGCGGCCTCGCCGGTGATCCAGCAAGGGGCCAGTCTGGCGTCGGGGCTCCACCGGGGCAAATCTCTGGTCGTGATGGGGCTGGACCTGCTGGAGGCGGCGGACCTGAAGGGGATTCGCGTCGGCGTCGGTTCCGATTCGGAACCGACGTCCGACCCCTCGTTCGACGCGTTGTTCGCGCCTGATGCGATTTTTGTCGGCAAACGGCTGGCTGCCGATTGGGGGCTTCAGGCGGGAAGCCGGCTGGACCTGCTGGTAGGGACGGCCCGCTACTCGGTCGTGGTCCGGGGCATCGTGGAATCTCAAACGGATGTGCCCTCGGTCTGGGAGCGCATGGCCGTCATGGACATCGCTTCGGCTCAGGCCCTGTTCGGGCTGGTCGGGCGGCTGGACCGCATCGACCTTGTGACCGACCCAGCCCGCCCTGTGGACGAAGT
>CAZKHY010000165.1:0-5773 GCA_964552455.1 uncultured Nitrospira sp. | reverse complement strand
CCTCGGCCCAGTCCTGCGTGGACTGTCACAACGCCCATGCCCAGAGCCCCAAGCATGATTTCAAGCTGAACGACCTCATGGGCGGCCTGGAAATCATCATTCCCATGGATCAGTACGTGAAGGAAGCCCGCAGGGACCTTCTTGCGACCATCGGCGGCGGGCTGGCCCTCTGCCTGGTCCTGCTCGGCATCGTGGCCCTGGGAACGAATCGGGTCGTGACCAGACCTCTTGCGGCCTTGGCCAACCGGATGAAAGGCGTGGCCGGCTCTGATTTGGATCCGACGGACAAGCCGCTGGAGGCCCCTTCCGGCGATGAAGCGGCCTATCTCACGGAAACCTTTGAGCGCATGCACGGGGTGATCCAGAGGCAGCAACGACGACTGCATGACGCCAAGGATGCGGCCGAATCGGCCAACCGCGCCAAGTCCGAATTCCTGGCCAACATGAGCCATGAGCTGCGGACGCCGATGAACGCCATCATCGGTTTTTCCGAGATCCTGGCGGACCAGACCTTCGGCGAGCTGAATGCCAAGCAGGCCAAGTACGTGAACAACATCCTGACCAGCGGCCGCCACCTCCTCCAGCTCATCAACGACATTCTGGACCTGTCCAAAGTCGAAGCGGGGCGGATGGAACTGCAATGTTCGTCGTTCGATGCGGGACAGGCCCTGCGGGATGTCATCACCATCGTCAAGCAACTGGCCGGCAAGAAAGGCGTGGCGCTGCAGACGGAGGTGGAGCCGGGTCTTCCGCTGATTGCGGCGGATGCGGCCAAGTTCAAGCAGATCCTCTACAATCTTCTGAGCAACGCGATCAAGTTCACGCCGCCCGAAGGGAGCGTGACCGTGAAAGCTTCTCGGGGGACCGATCAGCTGGTTGCTGGCCCGGTCCTTCGCCTGACCGTGACCGATACGGGAATCGGCCTCAAGAAGGAGGATCAGGAGCGGATCTTCGGGGCCTTCGAGCAGGTGGACTCGTCCTATGCCAGGCAGCAGCAGGGGACGGGGTTGGGGCTCACGCTGACCAGGCAACTGGTGGAACTGCACGGGGGCCGGATCTGGGTCGAGAGTCAGGGCGAGGGGCAAGGCAGCGCCTTTACCGTCCTGCTCCCGATGGGAGCTGCCGAGCCTTCCGAGGCGCCCTCTCCTCAAGCTCAAGCGGCTGCGGCTGAACCGGGCGGGCGGACCGCCGCCGGGTCAGAGTTCCGGCAGGGGCTGCAAGGAGACCGCTCCAAGCCGCTCGTTCTGATCGTGGAGGATAATCGACAGGCAGGCGAGTTGCTCAGCCACTATTTGACGGAGGCCGGCTATGACGTCGCCCACGCGGTCGACGGAGAGCAGGCGGTGCAATTGGCGCGGGAACTGCGACCGGCGGCGATCACCCTGGATGTGATGCTGCCCAAGAAAGACGGGTTTCAGGTGCTGGCCGAACTCAAGTCCATTCCCGAGACCCAACAGATCCCGGTCGTCATCGTGTCGATCACCGAGGACCGGCAGGTGGGCATGATGCTCGGAGCCAGGGACTACCTGACCAAACCTGTGGACCCGGAACAACTCATCCGGACTCTGCAGCAGGCGATGGAGCCCTCCGGGACCGCCACCAAGACCATCCTGGTGGTGGATGATGACCAGCAGACCCGCGAGATGCTCACGCAGGTGCTTGAGGCCAGGAGCTACCGAGTCCTGCAGGCTGACGGCGGCCGCCAGGGGATCGAGCTGGCTCTGGCGCACCGGCCCGATGTCGTCATTTTGGACCTGATGATGCCGGAAGTGAGCGGATTCGACGTGCTTCAGACGCTGCGGGCCCGCTCCGAGACCAGGGACATCCCGATCGTGATTTTTACTTCCAAGGATCTCACCGCCGAGGAGCGCCGGCAGTTGAGTCAGGGAGCCCAGGCCATCCTCTCGAAGGAAGGGAAGGAAGGGCTGCTGCAGGCCCTCGACCACCTGGGCATCCGGATGGGGAAGGAAACGGGTGGCCGATGAGGCATAGAACAACGGGAGTCACATGGCGGGCGAAACGATTCTGATCGTGGAGGACAATCCGTTGAACCTGGAATTGGCGACCGACCTGTTGGAAGCGGCCGGTTACTCGGTCCGTCAGGCCGGGACCGCCGAGGAAGCCATTCGGACGGCCAAGGCTGCGTTGCCCACATTGATCCTGATGGATGTCAGCCTGCCCGGCATGGATGGATTGGACGCGACCAGGGCGCTGAAAGCCGACCCCGCGACCAGATCCATTCCCGTCATTGCGTTGACCGCCCATGCCATGAAGGGGGATGAAGAGAAGGCGCGCGAGGCCGGCTGTGAAGGCTACATCACCAAGCCGATCGACACCAGGGCCTTTCCCGCGACGGTGGCGCGATTCCTCGCTTCCGGCGGAAAGGGCTGAAGAGGAGAACTCCGGTCATGGATCGTCCCAAACGTTTGCTCATCGTGGATGACAGCGAGCCGAACCGGGACCTCCTGGAGGCCATGGTGAAATCGCTCGGACATGAGCCGGTGCTGGCCCAGGACGGGTTCGAAGCGCTTGCGAAGGCCAGGCAACACATCGATCTGGTGCTGCTGGATGCCCTCATGCCCGGCATGGACGGGTTCGCGGTGGCGAAACGGATCCGGCAGGACCCGGACCTGTGCCTGCTGCCGATCGTGATGGTCACCGTCCTGGGCGAAAAGGAAGATCGCTTGCGCGCAGTCGAAGCCGGGGCCAACGATTTTATCAGCAAGCCCGTCGATCAGACCGAATTGAAGGTCCGGACGGCCTCCCTCCTGAAGATGAAGGAGGCGCAGGATGCGTTCAAGCAAAAGAACCGCGAGCTGGAGGACACCAACGCCGGCCTGGAGGCCTTCGTGGCCTCCATGTCCCAGGACCTGAACGCGCCGCTGCGTGGCATCCGGCACGCGGCGGACATCTTGATGAAGACCCATGCCCCGCGTCTCGAATTGGGCGGGCGGGAATGTGTCAGGAGCATCGGGGAGGCCGTCCAGCGCCTGGACATGCTGCTCAAAGACTTGCTGGACTACAGCCGCCTCAGTCGCGCCGAGATGCAACTGCAGCCGGTCGGGCTGGCCTGGGTCGTGCCGGAGGTCCTGTCCCAACTGGACGAGGAGATCCGGAAGAAGAAAGCGCAGGTCACGGTGGTACAACCCCTTCCGCCGGTGGTGGGGCATCGGGGAACCCTCGTCCAGGCTCTGGTCAATCTCTTGTCGAATGCCCTCAAGTTTGTCCCCGCAGCGGTGCAGCCGCAAGTCACGATCAGGGCGGAGGAGCGGGAGGCAGCCGTGCGGTTGTGGGTGGAAGACAACGGGATCGGCATCGCCCCCGAGCATCAGGTACGCCTCTTCCGCGCGTTCGAGCGTCTACGCGGCACTGAAGCCTACCCCGGCACGGGGATCGGTCTGGCGATCGTGCGCAAGGGGATGGAGCACATGGGGGGCGGGGCGGGGGTGGAGTCTTCCCCCGGGCAGGGAAGCAAGTTCTGGCTTGAGCTGCCGAAAGCACAATCAAGGGCATGGGATAAGCCGTAAGCATGCGCCTTGCCGGTTACGGAGGCGTCGATGGCTGGGAGATTGGCGCTCATCACGGGCGCGGGAGGTTTGATCGGCAGCTCCTTGGCGCGGACTGCTTCCGCCTTCGCTCCGGCCTGGCACGTTCGCGGCCTGACGCGCGGAGACATTGACCCGACCGACGATCGCTCTGTCCGCCAGGCCTTCCACGATCTGCGGCCCGAACTTGTCATCCACTGCGCCGCCCTCAGCAAGACGCAAGCCTGTCAGCAACAGCCTGAGCTGGCTCGCAGGGTCAACGTGGGCGCCACGGCGCATCTGGCCGGCCTGGCAGAGGGGATCCCCTTCATCTTCTTGTCCAGTGATTTGGTTTTCGACGGGCGGAAAGGGAACTACGACGAAACAGCCCCGGTCAACCCGCTGAGCATCTATGCGGAGACCAAAGTGGAAGCCGAACGGATCGTGCTGGCGAACCCCAAGCACGTGGTCCTCCGGATTGCCTTGAACGGCGGGATGTCGCCGACCGGCGACCGGGGATTCAACGAGGAAATCCGCCGGGCCTGGCGGGCAGGCCAGACCCTGACCCTCTTTACCGATGAGTTCCGGTCTCCTCTTCCGGCCGTCGTGACCGCGCAGGCTGTCTGGGAACTGGTCGCGAAGTATCAGCCGGGCCTCTATCACCTGTGCGGTGCTGAACGTCTTTCCCGTTGGCAGATCGGGCGGCTTCTGGCCGAGCGCTGGGCGAAGGCCGATCCCACGGTGCCGAGGCTGCAGCCTGCCTCGCGGCGCGATTACCATGGTCCGCCCAGGCCTCAGGATGTGTCACTCAACTGCGCCAAGCTGCAGCAGCACCTGTCCTTCCCCTTGCCGGGCCTGACGGCATGGCTGGCCGCCCATCCGGACGAACCGTTCTAAGCACGCCGAATCCGGCTGCTAGAAAGACCGCAACCTGTTCATCAGATATCAATTCGAACAAGACTGTGAAGGGGCTCGGCGGAGGCTGTGTCGCTGTGATTGGAGTGGCGCGCCCGGAGGGAGTCGAACCCCCAACCCCTAGATCCGTAGTCTAGTGCTCTATCCATTGAGCTACGGGCGCGCAACCTGATTTATCACGAGGTTACGATTCTGGCAGTTTTGCTCCTGGTGAGCTAGTGTTATATAGGTGTTAAATCGGTGAGCGGCTTCCCGCAAATCACCCTCCAAAAAGCTGTTATACCGCTTAAACACCTCCAGCGTTTTATGCCCCGTGATCCGCATGATCGTGAGGTGGTCAATTCCGGCTCGGCGCATGTTGGTCACCGCAGTATGCCGGAAGTCGTGGAAGTGGAACCCGTGGATTCCGGCCCGGCGACAGGCGGCGTGAAAGGTGGTCTTAATCGACTGGACGGACTTGCCGTTGACCAAAAAGACATGCGGCTCGTTCAGGTATCGCACCTTATACAGGTCTTTGAGCCGAGTGGTCAAGTCATCGGTCAACGGAACCAATCGAGCATCATTGGTTTTGGTATCCTCAGCAGCCAGACGAATCAGCCTCCCTTTAAGGTCCACCCGATTCCAGGTGAGGTTCAGAATCTCACCCCGGCGCATCCCGGTCTGATACGCCATGAGGTTCATGGCTTGCAAGTGAGGGGAGGCGTGCGCTTGGAGCCGGTCAAATTCCTCCGGTGACAGCACCCGATCCCGCGCATTGTTCTCCTTTTCGAGTTTGACCCGACTGACCGGGTTTTTCTCCAACCAGCCGTCTCGAATCGCCACGCTGAACAGGTGTTTCAGCAGGGCCAAGTCCCGATTGACCGTCGCGACCTTGACCGTTGCACCCCGGAATCCCGGCGCGGTACGCCGTTGCTCCCGATAGGCCTCAATCATGCCGGGCGTGATCGTATGAATGAGGCGATCTCCGAACAAGGGGAGGAGACGAGCCTGGACCGTATGTACCTTCCAGGGGTAACAGGCTTGACGCTTGATTTCCGGCGAAGCCAGATACCTCTCGACCAGCTCCTTGAATGTCAGAGGGCCTTGGAGGTGAGCGCTCTTCACCAGCCCTTTCATCAAGTCGGTCTTGATGATTGCCTCTTGCTGCTTAGCAAGGGTCCGGTTTGCCGTGCCCACCTTCCACCGCTTGAGCTTGGCCCCCCGCACACCGCCGGCAAGGGACAAGGTTTTTCCATCATCCAACACACGGAACTCGACATAGTACCCATCGCGTCGTTTGGTCAGTCCCATCGCGAGGCCCTCCTTTCTAGGGGTTCAGACTTTCATTGCCGCAC
>CAZKHY010000164.1:0-5823 GCA_964552455.1 uncultured Nitrospira sp. | reverse complement strand
TTTAGGATCAGAGCTTTCGGAGGGGCCTGTAAGGATTCGCTGGCTCGCGCCAAGCGCGGTATGGTTGAACAACCTGAAAGAATCTCTGGAGGGTTCTCTCCCGTCGGCAGGAACAATAAAATGGCCGACGGACTCAACCGAAGCTTGGTTTTGAGCTCACTGGAGGCAAAAACCCTCTCCGCCCGCATGTGATCGAAGGGGGCGGTACTCGCAAGCGCGGTATGGTGGGCCCACCAGGACTCGAACCTGGGACCAACTGATTATGAGTCAGCCGCTCTGACCACCTGAGCTATGGGCCCCTCTTAGCCGTGAAATGTGAGGCGTAAGGCGTGAACCCTCAGGCGTAAGAAGGAATTTCCTCCCCTCACTTTTCACTGTTCACTATTCACAGTCTCTAGAGGCTCTCGACGAAGCTCTTGAGCTTCTTGCTCCGGCTCGGATGGCGCAGCTTCCGGAGGGCCTTGGCTTCGATCTGCCTGATCCGCTCCCTGGTCACTTCAAAATCCTGGCCCACCTCCTCCAGCGTATGGTCCGTGCTCTCGCCGATGCCGAAGCGCTTCCGGAGCACTTTCTCCTCGCGCGGGGTGAGGGTTTCCAGCGCGCTGTTGATCTGGCGCTGCAGGTCGTAGCGGATCGCCGCTTCGAGCGGAGAAATGGCCTTCTTGTCCTCGATGAAGTCCCCCAGGTGGCTGTCCTCTTCCTCCCCGATCGGCGTTTCCAGCGAGATCGGCTCGCGGGCGATCTTGAGGATCTTGCGGACCTTGTCCAGCGGCAGATCCATGCGCTCGGCGATCTCTTCCGGCGTGGGCTCGCGACCGAGTTTCTGGACCAGATGGCGCGAGGTCCGGATCAGCTTGTTGATCGTCTCGATCATGTGCACCGGAATCCGGATGGTGCGGGCCTGGTCGGCGATCGCGCGGGTGATGGCCTGCCTGATCCACCAGGTGGCGTAGGTGCTGAACTTGTAGCCCCGCTTGTACTCGAACTTGTCCACGGCCTTCATGAGGCCGATGTTGCCCTCCTGGATCAGGTCCAGGAACTGCAGCCCACGGTTGGTGTATTTCTTCGCGATGCTGACCACCAGCCGCAGATTGGCCTCGACCAGCTCGGCTTTGCCGCGCTTGACCTTCTCGGCCGCCAGGTCCAGGTGACGGACGGCTTCCTTGATCTCGTCCGCCGACACCAGCGCCTCCTCGGTCTCCAACTGGCGGATCTTGCTTTTGGCGGCCTGAAACGTCTTCTTGACCTCCTGGAGCGTGTCCTCCGACAGGCCGGTCTTCCGTTTCACCGCCAGGAAATCGCGCCGGCTCCGGCCCAGCCGGCGCAGCAATTCCAGGCCCGCTTCGCCCGACACCCCCAGCTTCCGCTGGCAATGCGTGATCTCCCGCTCCGCCGTGCGGATCTCGTGGGCCAGGTCCCTGACGCGCTGGACCATCCGGTCCTTGATGGCCGCGTGCAGGTTGATCGATTCCATCTTTTCGACGACCTGCAGGCGGACCTCCTTGATCTGGGCCTTGATCCGGTGCTGCTTGGCCTGGTCGCCGCCCGTCCGCCGGCTCTTTTCATAGTGCCCCATGAGGGTCTGGGAGACCTTCCGGACCTTGGTCAGGGCCTCGAGGGTCTTGGCCCGGAGCTCCTCGTCGTCGTGCTCCTCCTCTTCCTCCTCTTCGAATTCCTCCTCGGTCACCGGGACGAGTTCGCGGATCGAAATCTTGCCGGCCTTGAGCTTATCCCGCAGCGACAGCACGAACTGGATGGACATCGGCATGCCGAAGACCGCCGTGGCGATGTCCTTCTTCCCTTCCTCGATGCGCTTGGCGATCTCGATCTCCCCCTCCCGGCTCAGGAGGGCCACGCTCCCCATCTCCTTGAGGTAGAGGCGGACCGGATCGTCCGTCCGGCTGAGGACGCCCGGGGTCAGGTCGATTTCCTTTTCCTCTTCCTCCGTTTCTTCTTTTTCCTCGGCCTCCTCCGTCATCTCCTCGCCGTCGGCCATTTTCTGGAGGCGGTCCCCGTCGGCGGCATCGACGATCTCGATGTCCATCTCGCCGAAGATGGTCATGAGGTTGCTGAGCTGCTCGGACGAGACCATTTCCGCCGGCAGCGTGCTGTTCAGCTCCTCGTAGGTCAGGTAGCCCTTTTCCTTCCCGCGGGAGATCAGCTTCTTGACTTCACCGAGTAATTCTTCCTTCGGCATGGCAACTCCTTGCAAGACACCCACTAGACGGTCGGGGCCGGCGGGACGCCGGCCTTTCTCATGCGCAGGTCGTTGACCTGGGCGTTCAAACGCCGGGCCTCTTCCATCTGCCCGGCCTGCTCCGCCGCTCGGAGCTTGGCGATGAGCTCCGCCAGGGCCCGCTCGCGGCGCTTCCGCTCCATGGTCTCCAAACAGCCGCGGACATGCTCCGCCACGTCCTCGTAAGGCTGTTCCGTCATCGAGAGCTCGGTGACCACGGGTCCGTAGTCCGGGTCGGCGACCGCCTCGTCCAGCAGCGGCCGGAGGAGCACCCGCCCGTCCCGGTCCAGATGCGCGAGCCCGATCTCCACGATGCGCCGGCAGGCCGGGACGGCAAAGGCTTCCACGTTCAGGGCCCGCACCTGGGCGGCCGTGAGCTGGCCCTGCAGCAGGAGGTGGACGAGGTCCCGCTCTTCCGGACTGCCCTTGAAACGATTCTCCGAGGCCGGGACCGGTCGCTTGTCCGCTCGACGGTCCCGGCCGATCCCCTGCCGCTCTTCCTTCGCCACCAGTTCCGGGTACCGCTCGACCAGCCGCTGCTGGTTGATCCCCAGCCGTTCCGCGACGCGGCGGAGACATTCTTCCTTCTCGATTCTGTGGCTGGTCTTCTGGAGGATGCGCAGGATCTCGTCCACGCTGCGGATTCGATCCTCGATCAGGCCCGATGAGGCCTGGTGCAGGCTCTGCTCCACGGCAAAGTCCAGCAGGCTGGGGGCCTGTTCCTGCAGCCGCATGAAGGTCTCGGCCCCCTGCTTCCTGATGAAGGTGTCCGGATCGTCCCCTTCCGGCAGGGACACGACCTTGACCCCGATCCCGCTGCCCACGAAGAGGTCCAGCGTCCGCAGCGCCGCCCGGACGCCGGCCGGGTCCGGATCGAACAGCAGCACCACTTTCGTGACGAAGCGCCGGATCACCCGGATGTGGTCGGGCGTCAGGGCCGTACCCAGCGTCGCCACCGCGTGGGTCAACCCGGCCTGGTGCAGCGCGATCGCGTCGAAATAGCCTTCGACGACGATCAGAGCGTCCAGTTTGCCGGCCGCCTCGCGCGCCCGTTCCAGGAGATAGAGGGCCCGGCCTTTATTAAAGAGCGGCGTCTCCGGGGAATTGAGGTATTTCGGCATCCCCTCGCCCAGGATGCGGCCGCCGAAGCCGATCACCGTCTTGCGGAGATCGAAGATGGGAAACATCACGCGGGACCGGAACTTGTCGTAGTAGCCGGTGGCATCCTGCTGGTTGCGCCCGGCGTTCTCCTTCGGCGTGATCAACCCGCCCGCGAGCAAGTCCGGCAGGGTGTAGCCGCTCTTGAGGAGATGCTTCAGGAGCCCGTCCCAGGCTTGCGGCGCAAAGCCGAACCCGAAGGTCTCCAGCGTCTCGCGTGCCATGCCGCGCTCGTGCAGATAGGCTCTGGCCTCCTTGCCGGCGTCGGCGTCGTAGAGGTTCCGGCGGAACCAGGCCGCCGCCGCTTCGTTCAGCTTTTCAAGCTTCTCGCGATTGCCGGACTCCTGCGCCGGGCGTACCCCTTGCGCAACCGGCACGTTAATCCCGGCCTTGCGGCCCAACTCGCGCACCGTGTCCGGGAAGGAGGTGCCTTCCATCTTCATCACGAAGGTGAAGGCGTTGCCGCCGGCGCCGCAGCCGAAGCAGTGAAAGATTTGGCGCGAGGGGCTGACCATGAAAGAGGGGGTTTTTTCACTGTGGAAGGGGCAGAGTCCCTTGAAGTTCTGGCCGGCCCTTGAGAGGGTCACGTAGCCGGAGACAACCTCCAGGATATCGGTACGTTCCTTGATCTGTTCGATGATGTCCTGGGGGATGAGACCGAGGCTCACGTCGGTGCTGCTCCTCTGCCTATGCTGCCGTGAACCAAGTCCGCTGCTAACTGGAAGGGCTTGAAATCCTGAAACTATCGACCGGTCAATCTAACAGACGGGAAAAGGGGTGTCAATGAGGGGTGGATGAGGCCCTGAGCCCTCGTTTTTGCGCCCCGCGCGGTCTCAGAAGGAGAGGGCGATGGCGGCCGACTATCCCCGTGCTCGCGCATCGCGCACTTCGGAAAGTGCTCGCTGGACGCGCGCAATAGGGGACAGTCGCGCCGCCTCGCTAAGCGGAAAACGAGCAAGGGCCGACGCCACCCTTCGTGGTGAGAGAGTAGGGTGAGGAAAAGGGTTCCGTCGCCCTTTTCCTCACTCGGAACGCAGACCGCTCATCTGGCAGCATGCGGGCAGCGCGATCAACTGTTCGAGAAGTCCGATGCCAGCGGCGCGATGTTGTACTGGAGCTCCAGGTCGAATTCGTCGATCAACTCGTTGACGACCGCCGCCCCCAAGTCGGAGCGCACCTCGTTGATGACCAGCTCAATAGCCATGCCGGCCTGCTGGCCGTACTGTTCGATTGCGGCCTCGATCCGCCTGGCTTCTTCCAGCTTCATGCATCCCTCTCTAACAACCCGTCGGCACTGGATACGCTGTATCTCCTGCAACACACGGCGCTTTAGAATCCGCCTACGCCAATTCCAACCGCCGCCTCGCTACAGGCTGACCCAGCGTATCTCTCCTTTCGGAACCAGCGGCAGCGTCTCTATGAGCCGAGGGACAAGAGGTCGCAGGTCTTTCAAACGATTCGTGGGCGCACGGAGAACGATGACGGCGATGGTGAAGTCGGGTAGATGCTGTTGGAACAAGAGATTGCGATCAACCGTGACGAACACGTCGAACTGCTCTTGAGCCAGCCTGAGGAGGTCCCCGTTCGCGATACCGGCCCAGCCGGCTTGCGGGACGGTGACGACCTCATGGCCCGTAATCTCCGGGCCCAACCGGCGGTCGATACACTCATCAAGGAGAACTTTCACGAAGCGACGGTCAGCATCCTAGCTTTCGCCTCTTCGAGGAAGGCGATGACCTGCTCACGAGTGACCGTGGGAAATCCTTCGAGGAAGTCGTCGATCGTCTGCCCCCCCTCCAAATACTCGATGAGCGTTTGGACTGGCACCCGCGTGCCGCGAAAGACCGGCGTCCCGCCGAGCACGTCAGGGTTCGAAGAGATCAGGGATGAGGTCGGTGTGGCCATCGCGCATCCTCACTGCGGTCGAATTCTAAGCCAGAAGCAGCGAGAAAGCAATTTGCAGCCTGCAAGAGCTACCCCAACGTCTGAAGCAACGCACGCATTTCCGGGATAAGATCAACGCCCCCGCTTGACCGCCCCGAGGCGGCTGCATTAATTCCGGCTGTCAGTACGGGCTTCGCTTCTTCCTTCCGCCCCAGCGCGACCAAGGCGCGCCCCAAGGCCAGATGGGAGGCCACATGCACGGGATCAAGCTGCACCGCGACGCGCAGGTGCTCGACTGCCTCCTCCAGATTCCCACCCTCCTGTAAAATCTTGTTGCCAAGGCCGTACCGCCCCAGAAACCCCTTCGGGTTCTTGGCGACCATTTGCCGAAATGCGTCAATATCCATTCATCCGCCTCGCTTCACATAAAGGTTCGTGACGCCTTCTTCTCAGCCTCAATGAATATGATAAGGAAGTAAGGAGGCATGCGGCCTCTCGCTCAAGCGCCTCCCGCGGCACCCCTTCCACGGCAGTCCGGCGCGGAA
>CAZKHY010000163.1:0-5853 GCA_964552455.1 uncultured Nitrospira sp. | reverse complement strand
ACCCAACCCACCCCGATCCAGGCGGCGACGATCAGGCCGGCCATCGAGGGGCGCGACATCTTGGCCCAGGCCAAGACCGGCAGCGGCAAGACCCTGGCCTTCCTCATCCCGCTCATCGAAAAGGCCATGAAGCCGGCCGGTCCTTCCGCCAGGCAGGAGGGCCGAGCTTCCGCCGGCCACGCCTCCGGCCCCAGTGCCTTGATCCTGGCCCCCACGCGGGAGCTGGCGCTCCAGATCGAAACCGAGCTGAGAAAGTACGCCCCGCCGGCCCTGTCGTCGCTCTCCGTCTACGGCGGCACCCCGATCGAGCGCCACTACCGGGCGCTGCGTCGCCCGCCGATGGTCATCGTCGGCACGCCCGGCCGCCTGCTGGATCTGCTCGGCACGCGCCATCTCCACCTGCACGACGTGCAGTACGTCGTGATGGACGAGGCGGACCAGATGCTGGATCGCGGGTTTCTCCCCGATATTCAGCGCATCCTGGGCTATCTCCCCAAGGAACGTCAGACGCTGCTGTTCTCGGCCACCTTTGCCCCCGAAATCCAGGCCCTGGCCGAAACCATGCTGAACAAGCCCGTGCAGGCCAAAGTGGACGTCGGCGTCAGTTCGCCGGTCAAGATCTCCCACAGCTACTACGTGGTGTCCGCGGAAGAGCTGCGGACCAAGCTGGTCCACACGCTGCTCCAGACCATGCCGAAGGGCTCGCGCTCCATGGTGTTCTGTGAGCAAAAGTACAAGGTGCGGAAGCTGGCCGCCAGGCTGGGCGGCGAGGCCGCCCTGGTCGGATCGATCACCGGCAATCACTCGCAGGCCCAACGCGAACGGACTCTCTCGGCGTTCCGGGCCGGGCGCCTGATTTCGCTGGTCGCCACCGACGTGGCGGCCCGGGGGCTGGACATCCCGGACGTCGCCCAGGTGATCCATTTTGAATTGCCGGCCACGCCCAATTCCTACGTGCACCGGGCCGGGCGGACCGGGCGGGCGGAGAAAGAAGGGGCCACGGTCCTGATCCTGTCCCCCCAGGAGGAGTTCGAATACCTCCGGATGGTCAGGCGGCTCAGGATCGAAAGCCGGAAATTGCAGGTCCCGGAGCTGGCTCCCCTTCCCAAGCCCGCGGCCCATCTCGACGAGCATGAAGCCTGTCGACCGGGGCGCACCAGACGACCGGCTCATCAAATGGATCCGGCAAGGCGGCGGGGGGACGATCGACGGCCCTTCGGAGCCCACGCGCCCAGACCGCCGCGGGCCTGGGTTTCCCGCGCCGGAGAGTGACAAAGGCCCATACGCGTGCGTGATGTCCGACCAATGGAAGGAGAACGACCATGACTTCCCTACGATCCTGGGTCAGCGGTGCGGCGCTTGTTCTCGCCGGCGGCCTTGTGTGGACGCCGGTCCAGGCCGAGAGCGGGCTTTCGGTCGCCGACGGCCACAAAGTCACCATCGAATATACGCTCAGACTTCCGGACAACAGTGTCGCTGATTCGAACGTCGGACAGGACCCCTTCTCCTACACTCAGGGCGCGCACGAGATCGTGCCGGGCCTGGAGAACGCCATGGTGGGTCTGAAAACGGGCCAGCAGAAGCGGATCGAGGTGCCGGCCGCGGAGGGCTACGGCGCCTACAATCCCAAGGCCCGGCAGAGCGTGGAAAAAAACAAGGTGCCGCCCGACGTGAAATCCGGCAGCATTCTCCGTTCTTCTGACGGACGCATGGTCAAGGTGCTGGAAGTGACCGACAAGACCGTCGTGCTGGACCTCAACCATCCGTTGGCCGGCAAGAACCTGGTCTTTGACGTCAAGGTCTTGAACGTGGAAAAGCAGGAGCCGAAGCAGACCCCGGGGAAAAAGCCGTAACCGGGCCGTGACGGCCACTACGGAACGCGAGTGAGAGCCAGGATCGCGTCTTTGAACTGGGGATAGGCCTGGATCAGGCGCTCCCTCCGTCCTGCTTCAAAATCGGCCTGGTCATAGCCGGGCGCCATCGTCGTGCCCAGGAGGGCGAACCGTCCTCCTGGGCAGAGCCTGGAACCCTGCCACACCCCTTGGGGCACCACCGTCTGGAGCTGCATTCCCTGGAGAAGATCGGATCCCAACCGCACCCTCTTCCCGGACCCGTCAGGCCAGAGCTGGACCATCTCGACCGGATCCCCCAGATAGAAATGGTAGACCTCATCGCTCCTGAGCCGATGCAACGCCGAGAAGGTGTCCGGGGTCAGGAGGTAGTAGATCCCCGTCCCCATCGATCGCGCCCCGCCGTAGCGAGCCGGCAGGGCTTCCTTGGGAAGGGTCTCCGGAGACCGATAGACCTCGGCGAAATATCCCCCTTCGACGGGAAGGGGCTTCAACTGCAACAGGGCCTTGAGTTGCTCGACGGACATCACCACGACCTCCTGACAGCCTTACGCTAGAGGGCTCCGATATCCTCATCCCACAGCCGCGGATTGCGCCTGATGAATTCCCGCATCATGGCAATGCAGTCCTCCAGGTTCAGATCCACGACCTCGACGCCGTGGGACTCCATGAACGTTCTGGCCCCCGGGAACGTCGCGGATTCCGCCGCAATGACTTTCTTGATCCCGAATTGCACCACCGCCCCGGCGCAGAGATAGCACGGCATCAGCGTGGAGTAGAGCACGGTCCCTCCGTAGCGGCTGATCCGTCCGGCATGACGCAGACAATCGATCTCCGCATGCATGACCGGGTCATCCTCCTGCACGCGCTTGTTGCGCCCTCTGCCGACAATCCGTCCGTCCTTCACCAGTACCGACCCGATGGGGATGCCTCCTTCCCTCCCCCCTTGCTTCGCCTCTTCGACCGCCGCTTGCATAAACTCGTCCATCTCGTCGCCTCCGTGATTCCGCGCCCGCTCTTCCACGATTCCGACATCTTTCAGTAGTGGAACCGGCGCCGGAAGTCAACTCGGTACCGATTCCAAGGCAGCGATTCCACCTTGACTCCTTCGATGAAACTTGGCTACCCTCCTTCATCCTTCATCATTCCGGTGGGGACGCTATGTTCGGCCGCTCATGGAAGATCCCCTCTTCCCTCACGACCAGCCTCACAAGCCCGACCCGGCTGCTGGCGGCGTGGCTCCTGACCGCCTGGGCTGTTGTCGGCGGACCGGTCTTTTCCGCTGACGTCATTTACAAGTACGTGGACGACAAGGGCGTGCCGTTTTTCACGGACAACTACCAGCAGATCCCCGCCCGGTACCTGGAACGCGTCCACGTCCTGGATGCGGTGACCTTGCAACCGGTCACGCCGACGGAAAACGCCTCCGCTGCCTCCTCGCCTCTTTCGACGCCGGCCGTCCGAGACGTTCCGCAGACACAAGGGTCTGAGACCTCTCCGCAGACGACAAACGCCTGGTTGGATCGGCTGGCCAAGCAACGCATTCCCCTCCTGACTCGATTCCAACTCGGGATCGGCCTGACGAGCCTCACCTTGATCGTCGGCGCCATTCTCGCGATACGGGCCAGCCGGAACCCGGTGCTCACGCTTCTCCTCAGGGCTTCGATCATGTTCATCCTGGGCGGCACGGTCTACGCCCTGTATCTGTCGGGTCTGAACGAGCGGGTGTCCCGGGCCACGAACGAACCGACCGGGCGCACCACGAGCGGTCAGGAGATCCTGGGAGACGTGAAAGGAACGGCCGGTCAGGTCAAGCAGCTTCTGGACAAGACCGCGCTGGACCCGGTCAAGGCAGCGATCGCCGACACGAAAGCCGCGACGGTCGGGGAGGCCGCCAGGACGGTGACCGAGGCCAATCAAGCCAACCAGCGACTGGACAAGCGCCTGCGCGAGATCGAATCGGCCCCCTAGACTCCGCGAACGGCATGCCTTTTCCTCGGCAGTCACGGCGCACCGGCAACGGAGCCCCTCTCCGTTCATCAAGGACTGCCGCCTCCATCGGCGTGCGGACAACGGATGGATTTGTGTTGACTTGCCACGTCGCATCCGCTAATTTCCTCCCCCGGCGCCGGAACGTTTTGCCGCCGCACACCACACAGGGATAAGGAACGCCTCCCATGCCTGATCGCGCCTATGTCCTGATCAACGTCCTTCCAGGCCAGACCCCCAACGTCATGCGGGCTCTGTCGGAGATCAAGGAGATCAAGAGCATCGATGCCTGCTGGGGGAAGCCGGACATTTTCGCCCTGGTGGAAGTCGCCGACCAAGACACCTTGGCGGCCTTGGTCTTGTCGAAGATTCACGCGATCGAAGGCGTCGCGCAGACCGACACCCATCTGGTGTACCCGCTGAAAAAATGACGCAGGCGGATGGACCCGCGGCCCGCAGAGAGGTCTCCCCATGAGGCGGCTCACCTGGTTCTCGCTCGCCATCCTGACGATCGGCTGCTCGACCATTCCCGCGTTTCAGGCCTCGGACAAGGCGGAGAGCATGCTGGCCGCGCCCGAAAGCCAGGTCCGGGCTGCGGTCATCCAGGTTCTTGTCGAAGGGGGGTACCCGATCCAGCAAGGGAACGGCAAGGAACCGGTCCTGCGGACCGGCTACCGTGAAGAAATGGACAGCCCGGTGGACTCGCTGCACCGGTCTCGATTCGGCAGGAACCGCAGCAGGGTGGAAGTCACCATCGCCCCGGAAAGCGACCACAGCACCCGCGTGACGATCCGGGTCGCGTACGAAGGGAAGGACAGCCTCTTCTCTTCGTGGCAACCCTACATCCCGACTCTGCCTCAGAGCGCGACCAATCAGATCCGGCTGATCAAGAACGCGCTCGGCCTTCTCTAGCCTCCCGGCTTCCCTTCAGGGAGACTCGGACTCCTCCCCCAGCGGCAGGCCGAATCGTTCCGCCATGCGGTACAGAGTCCGCCGATCGATCCCCAGGATCTTGGCGGCCTTGACTTTGTTGCCGCCGACCTCGCGCAAGACCCGCGTCAGATACTGCTTTTCCATCTCCTCCAGCGTGAGCAGCGCGCTTTTCTCTCGGGGCTCCTGCGGCAGGACCTCCGTCCCGGCGGCGCCAGCCGTACGGACCGCTTCGGGGAGATCGTCCGGCAGCACGAGCGGACCGTGACTCAACGAGACCGCCCGCTCAACGACGTTCTCCAGCTCCCTCACGTTCCCCGGCCACTGGTACCGTTGCAGGAGCGTCGTGGTCTCCGGCACGAACCCCTTGATCTGCTTGTCCCCTCCGGAAAATTTCCGCAAAAAGTGATGGGCCAGCATCGGGATGTCCTCGCGGCGCTCCCGCAGGGGCGGGAGGAGGATCCGGACCACGTTCAACCGATAGAAGAGATCTTCGCGGAACCGCCCCTCCTTGACCAGCACGGTCAAATCCCGGTTCGTCGCCGCGATGATCCGCACGTCCACAGTGATCAGCTTGCTGCCGCCCACCCGGGTGAACTGCTGCGTTTGCAGCACCCGCAAGACCTTGGCCTGCGTGTTGAGGCTCATGTCCCCGATCTCATCCAGGAACAACGTGCCCCCGTCCGCCTGCTCGAACTTCCCCCGCTTCTGGGCCGTGGCGCCGGTGAAGGCGCCGCGCTCGTGACCCAGCAACTCGCTCTCGATCAGAGTCTCCGGAATCGCGGCGCAGTTCACCGGGACGAAGGGACGGTCGCGGCGGGGGCTCTGCATATGAATGGCGCGGGCCACCAGCTCCTTGCCGGTCCCGTTCTCCCCCTCCAGCAGCACCGTGCTCCTGCCTTCCGCCACACGCGCCACCAGCTTGTAGACTTCGAGCATGGGCGGGCTGCTGCCGACGAGCTGGGATTGATCGGCCCGCTCACGCAACTGCTCCCGAAACCGGGCATTTTCCCGGACCAGCCGGCCGTGTTCGAGGGCGCGGCGCACCACCAGCTTAATCTCTTCTTTTTTGAAGGGCTTGGCC
>CAZKHY010000162.1:0-5925 GCA_964552455.1 uncultured Nitrospira sp. | reverse complement strand
CACGATCAGAATGTGCTCGCTCGATGGGCGCAGTTCGGGATCATCCCAGCCACCCCTTGAGATAATGCTTGCTCCTTGCGGCCTCGTTGGATGACTGTTTTGAGCGGCCATCGAAATGAGCGCATTGCTCAGCGTGTGATACTATCCCAGATATCGACCCATTACCCGCGTTCAATTTGTTGAGCCCTTGAGTACCTTCCCAGGGCAATTCTCTTATGAAAGAAGAAGCCAAAGCAATTCAAGAGATCGCCAAGACCACCGGCAAAGCAATCGATGCTTCTCGTGAACTCGGAGGATTCTTATCACGATTCATCAAGGGGTCCGCTGAGCAAGCTGCCGGAATCGTCGAAGACAAGCTTAAGTATATGAGGTGGGAGCGGCAAGTTCGGTTAATAAAGCGCGCCAATGGTTTCCTGAATGAAATTGGACTCAGAACGCCAACGAAAGCCGTTCCTCTTAAGATAGCGATTCCAATTTTTCAAGCGGCCTCGTTGGAAGAAGACGACTATCTTCAGGATCTTTGGGCAAAACTCCTAGTGAACGCGGGTGACTCGGAGCGCAATGTCGAGATTCGCCGAGCCTATCTCAGTATCTTAGAAGACCTCGACCCGCTGGGGGCCAAAATACTTCACAAGATTTACTCCTTATCCTGTGATACTAGGAAGGAGATATGGACGAAGAATCTTCCGGACGAGGTGCTGTACGAGAAACCCCATGAAGAGGACCTCCGCCCGTCGCCAGACGTGGAGATTGCTGTTGAAAATCTCGTTCGCCTAGGGTGCCTTAATTCTGCGATGGCGTGGAATAATCAGGCGCTTTTCTGTGTATATCCAACAGTGCTCGGGCAAAGATTCGTTGAAGCCTGCACACTCCGCGAGAGGAAATAGCGATTAACGCAACGTCCAGGCAAATAAGAAGAGTCAAGAATCTTTTCCCTCTGTCTCTTGTCTATACATTTCCCCTACTGCTTCTCCCCTCTAGCAAGGTGGCCGGAGAGCCTCCCACTGTGCGCGTCCACCGAGCACCGCCTGCTTTAATAAAACTTCAAAATGATCTTGTGCGCGCAGTGTGCGAGCACAGGAGACCGCAGACCATCCTACTCTTCCTTTCAAGGCTGCTCAAAAAGGCTGTCAGCGAGGCCGCAGGAAGCGTGGCGACCGAGGCGTACTTTGGGAAAGTACGTTGCAGGGAGACGCGCGACGAGAACGAAGCTGGGGGCCTTTTTCAGCAGCCTTACTCGTGTCTGAGGACCATTAACGGCCGCTGGCCCAGGATGCGGAAGGTGCTGAGGAAGCCCACGCAGAGCGTGAGGAGGACGGTCAGCAGGAGGCCGACCGTGAGCGTCCCGGGCTGGAGCGTCCAGGGCAGGTCCAAAATGAAATAGAGGACGGCCCAGGAGAGGGCGCTGGCCAGGATGGTCCCGATCAGGCCGGCCACTGCGCCCAGCAGCGCATACTCCGTGGCGAAGGATTGGGCGACCAGGCCGCGGGTGGCGCCCAGGGCCTTGAGGATCACCGACTCGTAGAGCCGTCGGTACCTGGTCGTGGCCAGGGCCGCGGCCATGACGATCCCGCCGGTCAGGATGCAGAAGAGGGCGATGGCGCGGATGGCCAGCGAGAGCCGTTCCAGAACCTGGGCGAAGCTCTCCAGCACGTCCCCAATGTTGATGGCCGTGACGTTGGGAAAGGCCGCCACGACTGCCTGCTGCAGCGGCACTTCGTTCTCAGGCGGTACCCGCACCGTGGCCACGTAGGTGAAGGGGGCGCCTGCCAGCGAGCCGGGCGAGAGGATCATGTAAAAATTCGTCGAGAAATTCCCCCACTCCACCTTACGGATGCTGCTGACTGAGGCCGAGACCGTCGCTCCCTGGATGTCGAACTCGATCGTGGAGCCGAGATCCAGCCCCAGGTTTCTGGCCGCATCCTCCTCGACCGACACCAGCGGCTTGCGGCCAGGATTCTGCGGGTCCCACCAGGCTCCCTTGACGATGACGTTGTCCTTCGGCAGGTCGTTGAGGAAGGTCAGCACATACTCGCGGGTCTTGTACCAGCCTTGCCTGGTCTCACGACTCTCGCGCTCGTCCCCGCGTCCTTCCCCGTCTTTCTTCTCCTGTACCCCTTCGTCTTCCCCCGCCTCGACTTGCTCGCCGTTGAGTTTGTAGAGGCGCGAGCGGACCAGCGGGGTGGTTTCGGGCTTGGCCTCCGGCATCCGCTGATTGATCAGGCGCAGGAAGGCTTCTTTCTGGTCCGGCTGGATGTCGATGAAGAAAAACGTCGGCGCGTCGACCGGGCGGCTCTCGCCCAACTGAGCCACCAGCGAGCGCTCCAGAATCGAAATCGCCACGATCACCATGACCCCGATCCCGACTGAGACCATGATCCCGGCTGCCTGGCTGCCGGGCCGATGGAGGTTGCCGAGGGCATGGCGGATTGCAAGGGAGCGGGGGCCCGGGATGAGACGAAGGGCCCGGATCAGCCCCAGCGTGGCCAGCAGGAGAATGATCACGGCCGCCGCCAGGGCGCCGATAAAGATCAGCCCGATCCTCCAGGCCCCTGCTTGCCAGATGGCCAGGCCGGCCAGGCCGGCGGTAATGCTGAAGACGGTCAGGGCTCGGAGCGTCACCACGTTTTCCTGCAGCCACTGAGGCGTGAAGAAGGTTGCGGTTATCTGGAGCCAGTTCAGCCAGCGTCGGGCCGGTTGATCCGTGCCGCCGACGTCCTGCACAGGGGCGTCCCCCGCCACATCGCGGCGGAAAATCAGCGCGGGACGGATGTCGCGGATGCCCAGCAAGGGCCAGAGGGTGAAGAGCAGCGTCGTCAGGACCCCCATCGCGCTGCCTTTGAGGATCGGCAGGAGGGACGAGGCGGAAAAACTCGTCGGCAGGTCGATCACGTCCAGCGGCAGCAGCGCGGTCAGAAACCTCGGAAGGAATGCTTGCAGGGCGATCCCCAGCACCATGCCGGCCAGGCTCCCGATCACGCCAAGCAGCAGAGCCTGGATCAAATAGGTGCGGACGATCGTGGCGGAGTCGGCCCCCACGGTCTTGAGGATCGCGATGGTGTTCAGTTTTTCCCGCAGGAAGGCCTGGACGGTGCTGGCCACGCCGATGCCCCCGACGAAGAGGGCGGTCAGGCCGATCAGGCCGAGGTAGCGGGTGAGCTGATCCAGGAACCGCCGGAGTTGCGGCTGCGCGTCACGATACCCGATCACGCGGACTGATTCGGAAGCCAGGCGGCCGCGCAATTCATACGCCAACGCATCGGCCTGGGCCGTCTGGGGCACGCGCAAGAGGTACCGTTCCCGTACACGGCTGCCCAACTTGACGAGGTCGGCGGCCGCCAGCCCCTCGCGCGAGATGATCACGCGGGGGCCCAGGCTGAAGGCTCCGGCCACCCGGTCTGATTCCTTGCGCAGGAGGCCGGTGATGACGAAAAGGGCCTCGCCGATCTTGAGGCGGTCCCCGACTTGCAGCCCCATTCGGATGAGCAGGGCCTCCTGGACGACCGCCCCGTATCTTCCTTGGCAGGGAGAAGAGGGACAGGGCTCCTCGGTTCTTGCCAGCAGTTCCATCAGCGGCTGAGCCGGCTCGACTTTCAAGGTGCCGTAGAAGGGGTAGCCTTCTCCCACCGCCTTCAACTCGATGATCTGCGTGGCCTGTTGGCTTGCCGGCTCGGGTTTCTGATCGGTGATCGCAGCCGCCATGGCCACCAGCTCGCTCACATGGGTCATGGCGACCCCCCGGTCGGAGAGAGACCGGAGGACCGACTCCCCTGCCTGGCTCATGCGCCGGGAGAGACGGACCTCCAGATCGCCGGCCATGAGCCCGCGCGCCTCCGTGGTGACGGCCTGCTCGACGTTGGTCGCAAAGAGGCCCACGCCGACCAGAGCCCCGACCCCCAGCGCGATGCAGACGAAGAAATAGAGGAAGTGGCGCCAGGCCGCCCTCGTCTCCCGCCAAGCCATTGTGAGAGAGAACGGACGAATCATTGTGGGGTTTTCTTTGGACAGGGCTTCGGACGCTTCAATCCAGGAGGCAGCTTGGTCTTTTCATTAACGCAGGCCACATCAAGCTGGGCTTGAGTTAAATCTCTGGAACCTGTGAGATCAGCCGCCCACAGATAGGCATTCTGAAGCTCGGCTTCATACAGGTAGGCACCCTGCATGTTGGCCCTTGCTAGATTGGCGCCCTGGAAGTTGGTTCCGGTCAGATCAGCGTTTTGGAGTTCGGCCCCGCTCAGGTCGGCTTCCTGGAGCTGGGCATAGGCTAGGCTGGTATGCTGGAGCTCGGAATTGCCCAAGTTGGCGTGCCGGAGCTTGGCCCCGACCATGTTGGCGTTGTCGAGCTTAGCCACAAACAGGTCGGCGTGCTGGAGATCGGCCTCAACCAGGTAGGCACGCTGCAGCTTGGCCTCGCGCAAGTCGGCCTTCATCAGAAAGGCTCTTCCTGCCTTGGCCCACCTGAGGTCAGCCCCTTGCAACTGCGCGCCTTGGACAATCCTCGGCAAGTCTACATTTTCCCGGAGAAACCAATTCTGAGGCTTGGTGGACACGTCCTGTTCTGTGAAGTCTGCGTCTGCTCGTGCGCCAACATACAGCAGAACGTCCGGGACAAAGCTTATGCACTGATTAACCAGATCGTCAATCCTCGGATTATCCGAGTCCACCTCTTCGCGACGATTGATCGCCCCATCCGAAACAACAAGGAGTAGAAATGTGATGAATATCGCCAGCGCCGTTCGCACCCCAAACTGTTTTGCGGTTTCCTTGTATGGTGCGAATTTCAACCAGTTTCCCTTGAAGCGGATCGGTGTCGGTTGCCGGCCGTTCAAGGTTCGCTTCACCAGCTTGTAAAACCAAGTTGCACACAGGATAGCCGTGACAGCCCATACCACCTGAAAACCTGTAAGCACCCAATCGTGCCGTTGGAGAGCCCTGAGCCAAAAGAGGGTGGCGGTGAATGGGACGAGCCACCAGCCTAAAAGGATGGACAGTCCGACTTCCAATCGAGAGAGCGTTGGGCGATTGATCTTCAATCGTGGGACATGTGCTCTGACTAGACTATTCAACAGCCAGGGATGAGCCTTCTCATCCAATGGCTTTCCATCGGGAAACACAGCCGGTAGGCCAGCCAGCTCACGCCAGAGGCGTTGCAGATACAAGTGGAAGTAGATGAATAGCGACAAGAGAACAAACGGCGCGACCCCGTAGAATCCGGCAATCGGGATTGGCGCCTGGATAATCGGCAAGGGAGTCGAGGACGAATTCGTGAGGAGTTGCGCATCCTTGGTCGAGAAGATTGTGAGCCAGCAGTACACACATCCCAACAGGATAGAAACAAAGAGCTTCTTGGCGCTCTTGGAGAGTTCTTCGACTTGCGCGAGTCCTTCGAAGGCTTGGAGATAGTGCGGGAGCTGTGCCCCAGATAGATTCGCGCCTCCAAGCTGACCTGCCTGGAGGCCTTTTGCGCCTAAGAGTTCGGCATCTTGAAAGTCAGCATCTCGGAGGTTTGTCCGAAGCAGGACCGTGTCTTTCAGATTTGCTTGTCGAAGATTGGCATGCCGGAGATTGGCATCTTCAAAATTAACGCCGAATAGATTGGCCTGAGCCAATTCGGATTCCTGTAATTGAGCGCCTATAAGGACTGACTGCTGGATATCCGTTCCCGTGAGGAGAGATTTTTCAAGCCGTGCGTTACAGAGATTCCATTTTTGAAGATTGACCTTGATCAGTTCTGCCCTTGCTCCCTCTTTGCCTTCAGAATCCACCCACTTGCGGTGAGCAGACAGCATCTCCTGCACTTGCGCTTCCGGCAATTTTTTTAACTCTTCGCTCATTTGACGATCTGACTATCGCTCATGTTCTACAAGCTGATCCGATACGATCTGGCCGTCGCGGAGGGTGATGATCCGCTCGGCATCGGAGGCC
>CAZKHY010000161.1:0-6358 GCA_964552455.1 uncultured Nitrospira sp. | reverse complement strand
GGGTGGGTTGGGTGAAGCCCTGGCCGCTGAGGCGCTGGGCCAGAAAAGAGGACAGGTGAAAATCGGCAAACGTGGTCATGCGTCTCCTCTGCAAATGTCTGTGAACGAAAACCAGAATGGACAGTGATGGAACGGCGTCGGCGCAGGTCTTGTCACACCGCCGAGGAAGGATCGTCGTGCAGCACGACAACAGAGTCGAACGTCATCGCAGCTTCCGGTCCATGGCTGCGCGCGTCAAGGCGTCATCACTGTAGCGAATCGGAGCGGGGCTGCCACCGGAGTGGCAGCCCCGCTCCATGAACGAGAGCGGTCAGTTACCAGCGGCCGCGCTTCCCACCGCCTCCGCCGCTGCCGCCACGACCGCCGCCGAAGCCGCCTCCGCCGGAGCGGGGCTCTTGGGGCTTGGCTTCGTTGACGGTCAGGGTCCGGCCGCCCATCTGCGTGGCGTTCAGCGCCTCAATCGCCTTTTTGGCTTCTTCTTCAGTGGCCATCTCCACGAAGCCGAAGCCACGCGACTGTCCGGTGAACTTGTCGGTGATGATGCGCGCTGATTCCACCGTTCCATGCGGCGCGAACAGCTCGCTTAATTGCTGCTCGGTCGCGGAATAGGGCAGGCCGCCCACATAAATCTTCGAACCCATGGGGTTCCCTCCTTAGGATGATGATATTGTCTTGGACTCGAGAACGAGGTGCAGAAGGGAAGGAATGGGCCGAAGACGCGAGATGAAGAAGCGGCTTGGGTCTGGCTTCCGATCAGATTCCCGGGGCAAAACAACATCGGTTCAGGGCCTTGCTGGAAACGCCCCGTTGCCTGGCCCGAGGCGACGGAACTGCGGACACGCTATCACAGCCTTGTGGAAAAAGCAACAAAAGAACCGGGGGAACTCCGGCCGTGGTACACTGGCCCGTGGCCGATCCCGGGAACAAACGTAGAGGGTGGCCGCCGACCCGGAGGTCTCATGCTGCAGTGGTTGCTGGCTCTGATCGTCGCCCTCGCGGCCGGTTGTGGGCAGGGACGATGGGTGAAGGAGGGGGCAACAGACTACGATGCCGAGCGAGCCTATGTTCAATGCAGAAACGCGATCGACTCTCATCAGCAGCGGGGCTGGGCGAACTTCGACCCCTTCGTGGCGGATCGGGAGATCGCCGACTGCATGGCCAGGCAAGGCTACTCCTTCGCAGAAAAATGAGAAGAGACGTGCAGCAACGACGACGTATCAGCCTCCAGCGCGCACCCGCTGCGAGGTCCGCATGGCCTGCGTGCCCGCCCGCACGGCCCTTCCGATAAGACCCAGTCTTTAGTTTCCTCCAGAGCGACCGATAGGGTAACTGTTCGCCAATGGCACGGCCTTAGTCCGTTCTTGCTAAGGGATGGCCATTGAGGGGGAACCCGATGAAGGAGGGGGAAGCGCGCTGCTCTTTCACCGTCGGTAACCAGAAAGGAGTCCGGTCATGTTACGAACAGATTATCGCATAAGCGCATTCTGCGCCTGCCTCGGCCTGCTGGCTTTGGTGGCCGGCTGCACGGGCAAGCAGGTCGCGACCTCGATGGAGGATCAGGCTTTCGTGGCGAGCCTCACGGAATCCCAAAACTCCAAGGAGGATATGGCTTTCGGGAGTCCGGATGCCATGAAGGAAGTCCGCGTGGCGGACATGGCGGGATCAATGGTTCTTCCGTCCGGCGCCTCCGCGGCTGACGCCGCCGCCGCAGATGCAGCGTCTTCGGCCCGGTCGGCCAGGCTGGCAGCGTTGGCCGCCTCGATGGCGGACGTCTATTTCGACTACAACCGGAGCTCGATTCGGAAGGAGGGCCGGGCGAAGCTCGATGCCAACGCCCGGCTGCTCATGGCGGAGCAGGACTGGAAGCTCCTGATTACGGGCCATTGCGATCAACGGGGCAGCCAGGCGTACAACCTGGTGCTGGGAGAACGCCGCGCGCAGTCCGTGAAGCGGTACCTGTCCGACCTGGGGCTGCCGTCGTCCAGGATGCAGGTTGCCAGCTACGGCAAAGAGAAGCCCTTTTGCACCGAGCAGAACGAGGACTGCTGGCAGCAGAATCGGCGCGCGCACTTCGCGATGCAGTAACGCCGGATCGGGGCTCAGATCACAGTGAGATCATGAAGGGGCGGCGGGCTTCCGCGGCGAGCGGAAGCCCGCCGCCCCTTCTTCGTTAGCCGCTCGTACTGTAACGGTCTAGGATTGGTTCACCCGATCCAGGACCTCCCGCACCTTGCGTACGAGGGTGTCGGGCCCGCAGGGTTTCTGGAGGAAGGCGGTGGCCGGAGCCATGACGCCGTGGTGGATGACCGCCTCGTCGGAGTAACCGGACATGTAGAGGACTTTGAGGTCCGGCCGGAGAGGGATCAGGTGCGCAGCAACCTCGGGGCCGCTCATCTGAGGCATGACCACATCCGTCAACAGTAAGTGGATGGAAGCCGGGTGCTGGTGGGCGATCACGAGAGCCTCGAAGCCGTGTCTCGCCTCCAGAACCGTATAGCCGTACTGCTGCAAGATATTGCGTACGAAGCTTCGGACGCCCGGCTCGTCTTCCACCAAAAGGACGGTTTCCGTCCCGCGCGGCAGGCCGGCTTCGACCGGTCCGAGGGAGGCGGAGGCAACCGGCTCATCCACCCGAGGCAGATAGAGTTTGAACGTCGTGCCTCGCCCCCGCTCGCTGTACACGAAAATGTACCCGCCGCTTTGCTTGACGATGCCGTAGACCGTGGCCAAGCCCAACCCCGTCCCCTTTCCCTGTTCCTTGGTCGTAAAAAACGGCTCAAAGATGCGCTCTTGCGTGGCCGCATCCATCCCTTCCCCGGTATCGCTCACCGACAGCAGCACGTAGTGCCCGACGCGCACGCTCTGATTCTGGCGGGTGGCTTCCCGGAGCTCCACGTTCCGCGTCTCGATGGTGAGCCGCCCGCCCCGCGGCATGGCGTCGCGGGCATTGACGGCCAGGTTCATGATCACCTGCTCGATCTGTCCTTGGTCCGTCTTCACGTGCCCGAGGGCCGGGTCCAGCGCGGTGGCCAGATTGATGTCTTCGCCGAGCAGCCGCTGCAGCATCGAGCTCATCTCCGAGAGGACCGTGTTCAGATCCAGCACGGTCGGCGTCAGCACCTGTTTCCGGCTGAATGCGAGGAGCTGTCGGGTGAGGGTCGTGGCCCGCTCTCCGGCCCGCAAGATCTCCTCGATCCGATTCTGCATCAACGGGTCCCGGACAACCTGCTGCAGAAGGAGCCGGCAGTACCCGATGATCACCATCAGCAGGTTGTTGAAGTCGTGTGCAATCCCGCCGGCGAGTCTCCCGATGGCCTCCATCTTCTGCGCCTGGCGCAGCTGTTCCTCGAGCTGTTTGCGCGCGGTGATATCGGTCGTGATGCCGCAGACGGCATAGGGCTTTCCGTCGGAGTCCCGCAACGGGAACTTGCAGACGATGCTCGTATGAATGCCGTCGTTGTGGAGGGCGGCTTCTTCGAATTCCATCGGCGCGCCGGCTTTCAGCACCTCGAGATCGTTGGCGCGAAAGGCGGCCGCCTGCTCGGGCCGGAACAGGTCGTAGTCGGTCTTGCCGATAACCTGCGCGCCCGGAACGCCGGTGATTTTTTCAAACTGGCGATTGCTCAACAGGTACCGCCCGTCCAGGTCCTTGATGAAGATCATGGCCGGGCTGTTGTCCAGCACCGCCTGGAGGCGAGCCTGGCTGACGCGAAGCTCCTCCTCCGTCCGTCTGCGGTCGGAGATGTCCTCGCTGAGGATGACGAAGTTGACCCCCTCCCCCTTGTCGCTGCGCAGGCCGGCGATGCTGTTCTGGACCCAGACGAGGCCGCCCGACTTCGTGACATGGCGTGTTTGCGCGACGAAGCTGGTCATGTCGCCGGCCAGCAGTTGCCGGATGGACTCCCTGTTGCCCGCCAGATCGTCCGGGTGGATGGTCGAAGGGAAGTCCCGCTCATACAAGTCCTGCTCGGTGTAGCCCGTGATCCCGCAGTAGGCGCGGTTCACTTTCAGGAATCGGCCGTGCCGGTCCGTGAGCGCCATCCCGACGGTCGCCTGCGCGAACGCCGTCCTGAACCGCTCTTCGCTCTCCCGCAAGGCCTCTTCTGCCCGTTGGCGCTGCCGGATTTCCTGCTCCAAGGCGCGTTGTTTGTGGATCGCGTCCTGCGCGTTGGTTTCCACCCGGCGCTGCGCCCGACGTTGAGCATGGATGAGAACAATCGCGACGACGCCGATCGCGCCGTACAACCCGATGGCCAGCAGGTCTGACGGATGGACGCCCGAGAAGGCATAGCGGGGGGCGATGAAGAAATACCTGGCCGAGAGCAGCGCCAGCGCCAGCGCCATGAGTGAAGCCCCTGGACTCGCATAGAGAATGGTGAGCAGGACCGCGATCACGAAGGTGACGAATGGGGCGGCGTCACCTAGGACCGGATCCAGGAGCATCCGTACGACGATCGCCGTGAGAATGCTGAAACCGGCGGCCCCGTAATGAGACAGAACCGGCGTCCGCAACAAACCGGGCAGGTGCATCAGCGATCCTTTCCGCTGGCCGGCTGCACGCCCGGTCCGATCGACCGGGAAACGGCCGAACGGAGGCCACGCACAGGGTGGAGGCGGGATACCGGGGGGCTTGAGTGTGCGGCTGTGGATGCGGATGGGCTCTGTGGTATGTCGGAGGCGTCCACCTGGTTCCCCCTTGGCAGTTCCCAGCCATGTACTAGCATAGATACTGGGTTGAGCGAAAGAGGGGCCAAGAGACCGATCCTGCTGACCCGGCCCATCGCGATATCGTTCTTGCAGGAGGGGCCGTATCTCTACATGACATTCTAGCGGCTGCAGGCCTGGAAGATTTCATCGCAGTGGTCTTCGCTGGAGAACGTCGCCGGCACGGATTCGTACTCGATGCCCTCGACCCGGTCCTCCCTCAGGGAAATGCGCGCGCGGCAGCCATGGCGATGTTCAAAACGAAGGCTGCTTTTGGAGCCCATAAAGGATTCTTCCAGTTCCGGCGCTTCCTTATAATAGGTCAGCACGGTCGCGTCGCCCTGCGCGAATTCTTTCAGGGGCGCTCCCGCACAGGTGACGAGCTCCTGTTTGGTTTTCCCGAGCAGCGCTGTGGCAATCGGGGAACGTTGTTGAGGAGGGGCGGTTGCGCAGCTTCCCAGCATGAGCCAGGCCGTGATAGATAGGATGCTGACGAGGACCGCGCCGGCCCGCAGGTGTTGCGTGAGGCAAACCGTGGGCGCAGGAGGGGCGTTCGATTTGGCCCCGATCCTGCCGGTTCCGGCTTCTGCGGTCATGTCTGCACCCTTGTATCTGCGCCCTCGTATATACTATGTCTGTCGAAGGTTCGCAGCAAGATTTCTAGCGTGAGGCCTTGGGTTTTGCACGGGCTCATTCAAACTCGTAGCGCAACTGGACCGCCGTATAGCGTTGGATCAGACCGTCCCGGTCCAGGGGCATGTCCTCCTCGTGATACAGGCTCAGTTCGGCATCGCCCCACCTGAACGCCACGCCCAGGATCCAGTCGAGTTCCGACGGCCGTATGGGGTTGCCGGCGGACCGGTCGGTAAACCAGTTCGTATCGGCAAAGACCACCACGCGATTTTTGTAGAGATCCAGGTTCGCGTGGGCGACATACCGGAAGAGGGCACGCCCGGTGTTGTCAGGCCTCGCATAATAGTCCCGGTTGTAGAACAGCCAGCCAGGCCCTATGTAGGCGGTCAGGTTCTGATTGGGGAAGAGCGCCTTCCACCAATTCCACTGGCTGGCCGGCGTCATGCTGTAGGTGATCAGCGCGTCGGCATACTTCTGGTGAATCCCGCTTCGATCCAGCGGCGCGTCCCGTTCGTACTGCACCCGCCAGTTCCAGTTGTCCAGGCTGCCTGTGAACGCATAGGTCATATCCCATTCGGTGAGTTTGATCCAACCTTGTGTCCGGTCGGAAAAAAAGTTCTGGTCCGTGTAGAACTGGAGATAGTCCTTGTAGAGGTCCGTTTCCAGGTGGACCATATGACGGAGCCCGACCAGCCCGGTGTTGTCCGGACGTGCGGCAAACGTGGGGTTGTCGATGAAGGCGGCGGTCAACAGGTAGCCTCTCACCCACTGCTGGTCTTCCTCCTCGGCGGGTGTCGCTTCGGCGGCGCTCTCCTCGCCCACATCCCCCATGGGGGGCAACGGCCGGCCGTACTTCTCGAGGGCGTGGGCCGGAAAAGGGGAAGTCAGTAACGCCACGGCGATGGCCAAGAAGCTGAGGTAGGGGCGGTACAACGGGCGCTGCGATGTTCCCGACCTGGCCATCCGTAGGGCGAGGACGATGACGAGGACGACCGCCGCGCCGAGGAGGAAGCTCTGGAGG
>CAZKHY010000160.1:4015-6456 GCA_964552455.1 uncultured Nitrospira sp. | reverse complement strand
ATGGACACTGAATCCCATTGAACCAGTAGAAAAACCAGAGACTCAGGGCGCAAGTGAGGTAGAAGATCATTTTACCCAGTTTAATCTCCCACTCCGGGACCACCCGCTCTTCTGGCTCAAGCCCCTGATCCTTCTGGACATTCGAATTCGTCCCCTCGAACGGCTGTTTCCTGGCAGGTTCCATGATGACACCTCCCTGGTTGAGAGAGCAGACAGCTTCTTCCTCCAGATGTAAGGATCCATTCCGGTTCACCGCGACTGGCCTGGTTGCCTAGCCTACGCAGGTCTGGATACAACACTTTTTTTATAACCATCAGATATCTCAAAGAACTATCCATGTTTTATAATGCGCCGAATCACCTAAAAGATCAACTAGACCAAACTCCCCTACAGTTGGGTTTTAGGGCAGGTCTTTTGCGGTTGGTTTGTGATGACTTCAGTCACAATTTAGCTAACGAACGGCGGTACTATTCCGCTGGGCTGAAAGTTCGTCTCGACTCAAAGGTGCAGAATGCTACATCGACATACTCGCATAGGAGCAAGATGCTACAGAGCAATTGATTCATTTTCCTTACTTGCCGTCAAGCTGACCGTGGATTTTCCATGGCTTAGCTTGTGCCACAAAAGAGAAGCTCCCTGAGGCACTGATATTGCTCATCTCACTGATATTCCGCGGAGGTCGGCAATGAGGAGGATTGCTATGCTGATGCCGGAAACCGTGGAAAGCCGAGTCCTTGATTTCGTCGCACGCACCCCGAACTGCCCCCTTGATCAACTCGTCTTCTCTTGTCCGGATCTCTCATGGAATCAGCTGTTCTTAGCGATTGACCACATGAGCCGGCGCGGCGAGCTGCGGTTGCATCTGGCAGCGCCAGGGAAGTACATGCTCAGTGTACCGGATGCTGGCCTTGCGGCGCGCATGCAGATGTCGCCTCACTGCGCGGCGATCGAGTGATGATTCGCTCCCAGCCCACGCGAGGGCCTTCCGCTCGATACGCCTATTGCGTCCGCTGCGGTGGTCTCACCGTTCCCGAGTTGATCGAGGGGACACTCCAGGATACGTGGGGCTGCCGCTGCGTGCTCTGCGGGGCGAGGTTTGACCCGGTGATCTTGGCCAATCAGTCGCCCACGGTCGGGGACTGCAGAGCCGGCGCGGGTAGTCGGTGCGGAGATGGGAAAGTCAACGGTTCGATGGAGTCTGGGGGGAAGCCGCGGGTGCCTGAGGACGGGTAGACAGGGCGAATCAACGGCTTCTGGCTGCACGAGGGGATGATCAGACACGGAGGATGCGGCAGTCACGCTGACGACGAGCCTTCTGGTAGCCGCGTGCTGCGTTCAGCCAACCCGCAATACCAAACTTCCGGAGGCGTCGGGACCATGCTTCCGACACCGAAACGCGTATGGGGCGATCGCCCTTCAGTACGAGCGGCCCGACCGTGGCGTGCGGATCACGGTGTGGTGTGCCGGGATGGGCGGTTGGGATGGCGAGATTCGTGAGCATTAGGAAGGCCGGCGTCTCTGGCCGCTCACGGTGATTGGCCGAATGGCGGCGAAGACGGACCCCCTTCATCCCGGAGGTGGACCATGGAATCGTTTCGGTTGACGCACGAGCGGTTGGCTCGTTGGCACCGCCTTGCACAGGAAGGTCATGCAGGTCCTGAGCGGACCGCTTGCCGGTGCTGCCAATACTTGGATGAAGCCGCTGGATGGGAAACAGTGGCACGCTGGTTGGAGGCACGCGGCTTTATGGTGTTCGGGTACGATGCGGGAGGGATCACCGTAGGATGTGCGGGGTTTACGGGTTGTAACGCCCTCTATCATGCCATCTCTGGCGCCGGGCGAGTCGCAGGGCTCTTGGGAGGCCGGCGGTGTCCCATGTAACCTTGTTGGGATGTTGGCGAGCATCGCCGGCATTCGCGCAAGGGAGAAAATAGGAAGGGCGCTGATGGAGTGCGATCGGGTCGAACGACTGATCGTGGAATTTCTTGGCCAGCATCCTGGAAAAGTGTTTTGTCATGCATGCGTCATCGCGTTTGCTCCGATCCAGGCACCGGAGGACCAAGTCACGACGAGGCACCTCTTGTGTACCACCCCAGCGTGGGAAAAGCAGAGACAATTGGGCCGGTGCTCGCGGTGCTTAGGGATCGCCGACGTGTGGGGGCTCTGATCCACTTAATGTTTGACAGATCGTTTCGCGTGTTTGGCTCTCGACTCCTACAGAAAGCTTGGTCACACCCGAGCCTATGGGTCACGCGATATATCTGGGCGAGGTCGTTCGCGTCTGTTTGAAGGGCCAACGCCGCTTCCAACGTATCCATTGCAGTTGGTTTTACGGCCGCTTCTATCATCCCTCTGACTCATGAGCCCTGTCCAAATCATAGGTGGAGCAGGACATATGTGGGACATATTGATGTTTGCTCACTTACAATGAAGCTGGCTTT
>CAZKHY010000160.1:0-3915 GCA_964552455.1 uncultured Nitrospira sp. | reverse complement strand
GGATCTCCATGCTCTGCTGTCGACGCCTGGGGGCAAAGCCGTTTCCGAAACCACACAGAGGCGCCCTGCTGCGGGAGAGACGGGGGCGCTTCCGGCTCTTTCGAGCACCCTGCCGCTGAGCAAACGAGAAAAGGAGGTGCTCGGCCTGCTTGCAGCCGGGAAAACTTCTAAGGATATCGCTGATACCCTGTACATCAGTTCCGTGACCGTACGGAACCACATCCAGCACCTCATCGAAAAGCTGGGGGTCCATAGTCGTCTGCAGGCGCTCGCCGTCGCCTTTCCTCCCCGTGGCTCTTCTTCTCGACGATAACGAACCGGACGGTACGGCCTCCGCGGTTGTTCCCTGACGCGGAGCTTCTCTTTTCATCCCGATCCCGTGCACATGCCGGACGCCTTCGGTCGATTTTTCCACGTCAGCCGAACCGAGGAGCATCGCTTCGGCCGCGCTCTGGTGAAACTGCCCTACCTCCAAAATGATGCATTCGTCTCATTGTTCGAAGGAATTCAAACGACTAACCTTTAGCTATGGAAACCGACCATGGATTGAGGGCCGTCACGGAGACCCAGAGAAAGCGTGAAGGAGTTAAGGGAGCCAAGATGTGGATCGTTGGGAATGAGAACAGGAAGCGAACGATGGTCATCCTCGCAGGTATGGCCGGTCTCATCATCATGCTGAACGGATCGGACATGGCTCTATCAGCCGAGGATGATTGGCTTGATGCCATGATGAGGGCCGTTCTCGTCGAGCAAATGAACGAGGGGGCGCTCGGTCGAGTCTACGAACCGTATATGGCTCAGCTCGAAGTCATCCAGGCTCATTATCGGAGAGGCGATGTCGCCGCAACCTATGCAGGCATGAACCAATTCATGGGCATGTTGGAACACCGCGCAAACGGGATTCCCGGAGTCAGTGCGGATTGGCTTTTCGAGTACTGCTACGCAGTGACGCCGGCCAAGTACCATGATGTCTCGCGTCACGTCGGGAAGATCAGGGAGTATCAATTTAGAGGGTTAATCCCCCCTGTTGGCTGAGCCAACCGGAGGACAGACGAGGAGTCAGGTTGGTTGGGACGAAGAGAGAGTCGAGCCGATGCGACAAGAGGCGGGTCATGAAACGGTCACCGATGAAATGGCTGGCAGGGTTGTTGGTGATGGCCTTCATAGGGGGGGCAACTGTCTCGGCACCGGCCATCCTCCATCAGACCGACGATGATTGGGTCGATGCCCTCACCAATGCCGTGCTGATCGAACGGCGCAGCGGGGGCGGTTATCCGGGCGTTCAGTTCGAGCCGTACCTCGGTCAATTGATGGTGGTGCGGACGCAATTCGAGCGGGGCGACGTCGAAGCCACTTACAAGGCCATGAACCGACTGATGGATATGTTGGAGAAGCGGGAAAACGGCATCCCATACGCAAAAGCGGACTGGCTCTTCGACTTTTGTTACATCGTGGTACCCGGCAAGTACCACGATGTCTCCCGTCATATCGACAAATTCAAACGGGACCAGTTTGGAGAACCAGGCGGTTCGTACTGACTGCCTGCAGAGAGGAGGTGGGCCATGAGGAAAATTAGAAGTGATCCGATGGCAGCGGTGTTCTTTGCAATGATGCTAACGCTGGGCATGCTGCCGGTGTTGGGGACCGAGGTTGTCCGTTCGGAAACGATAGGGAAGGAAGCTCAAGAGTTCACGATCCAGGTGACCATCAAGAACATGGCCTTTCATGTCACAGGGTATGGCCGTGAGGGGAATCCGACAGCCATTGTGGTCCGCAATGAAGATGGAGTGACGCATGGCTTCTACTCTCCCTTGTTCAAGGAAGCCCCTGTTCGCCTGGAAGGCGATGGGTACCAGATCGCAGGGAAAGACGGCCCATCGTTCCGCGTGGACCCGGGGAAGACCATGACGCTCCATTTTACCAAGGGGTCAGCGACAGCCCCGCTCACGATGCTGAGTCCGATCATGCGGCATGTCATTTGGTGTGACATGCACCCGGACGTGAAAGGGGAACTGCTCATCATCGAGCGTCGGGGCTGATGACCGGAGGGCTGAGTCAGCAGAAAGGGGGTGAGTATCAAAAGGCGGTCTTGCGGGGAGTTCTTACTGCTCAGCGTCGCTTGAGATGAACGAGACTCAGCGAGAAAGGAGGACGAGCCATGAGGACATGGAAAGACATATGCCATGCGGCGGGGCTTGCCGCCATCTTTGTCGCCGGCTTATTCGCCAGCGAGACAGCACAGGCAAGCGAGTTTCGGTGGGTTGCATCGGAGATGCCTGCTCGGTGGGCCATCTGGCAGCCCAGCCAAGTCATGATGGAGGAAGCGGACTTGAAGGACGGGCTGACGTTCATCCTGGAAAACCCGACCAAGGATGACCACGCCTTTGCCGTCAGAGGGATGTTCGAGATGAGGACGGAGAAGGCTGAGAGTCCGGTGCCGGGCGGGGAGCCAGGCACGGCGTATCATTTGACGCCCCTTCGGGTCATCGTGCCCGCCGGCGGGACGAAGCGTATTACGGTGAGCACGACCCAGTTCGAAGGCAGCCGGGTGACGGGACCGGGGCAGTTGTTCCGCGTCTGGTGTCCGCTTCACAAGGACACGCACCTGGGCGGGCACATCTACTTTCTGGGTTCGCGGTGACCGATTCGGGGGATGGATTTGCTAAAGAGCAAGCCACGACTCAGGGGCGCGACATGCTGTGCAGAGAGGTTTCACAACAAGATGAAGGACTGAGCGGTTCACGTACGAGACAAGGAGGTTAATCATGAAGCTCAGAGACTATTCAATCACATTGTTAGCCGTTCCCGTTGCGCTGGCGATGATGACGTTGCCAGGGCCGGGAACCAACACCCTCTACGCCCAGAAGTCCGGCATGGGTGCTCCGCCCTCGAAGGTGGAGATCACCATTAAAGATCGGGAACATGGGTACGAGACCGTGGGATTCACCATGCCGTCACAGGACACGGTGATCGTGATCCACAACCAGGATACGGTGACCCACGGATTCGCCTCGAAGCTGTTCAAGGACATCCCGGTCCGTATGGAAGGCGGGATCGAGGTGCGCGGGAAGAACTTCAGGTCGTTCCACGTCGATCCGGGCAAGACGATGACGTTGCGATTCTCGACCGCACCTTCGGACTTTGATCCTGTTATGGGCATCGCCGAGAGCATTCGACACGCGCTCTGGTGCGACATCCACCCCGAGGTCAAAGGGGAACTGTACGTCATTGAAACCAAGGGAGAGATCGGCGGTGGCTGAAAACGAACCCTCGCTGGCAGGATGGAAGAGGAGCCAGCAGTATGAACAACGCTCCTTGGATAACTCGTCTCAGAGGGGTTGTCCTTGCGGCCCTGGCCAGCAGTTTGATGTTCTTCAGCCTGGCCGGGGCCGCGGAGTTCCACTTCGTAGCAGAGGAACGAGGCGACCATCGGGCAGCATGGGTCCCGCAGGAAGTGGTGATTCACCGCAGCACAGAGATGCAGGACGGTTTGGTGTTCGTGCTGGAAAACCCGACGGATCGGACTCACGCCTTTGCCGCCTATGGGCTCTTTGAGGAAATTATGGGGGCCAAAGGAGAAATCACCAGGAAGCCGTTGCGGGTCAATGTCACGCCGGAGGACACGGTCCGGGTCCAGATCAGTACCGCGCAATTTGAGGGACGCATGGATGATCTGAGAGAAGAGTTTCCTTTTTTCTGTCCTCTGCATAAGGGCGATGCCCATCTGGGCGGGACGATCCGCGTGGTGCCGTAGCTGCAGAGGCGCGGGAAGAGGCAGGGACCTAAGGAGGCGGACCATGAACAGATTCTCACGCAGGGCCTCATTAACGGGTCTTCTCCTCGCCGTCCTATTTGGGAATTTCGGTGCGCCTTTGGCGGGGCTTGCGGAAGAGTTTCACTTCGTCGTCCACGACG
>CAZKHY010000159.1:0-6561 GCA_964552455.1 uncultured Nitrospira sp. | reverse complement strand
CATGGCCGTTCCCTGTTCTTGGTTGGCACGGCGCCGTTGCTTGTGGTATCTTGTGGTGAGTAACTACTCACTCACCAGGCCAGCATGAAGACCACGGGAGCCAAGCAACCGCCCTCCGCCGTCCTCCGGCCGTCAGGACGGGAGCGACAGGCCAGCATCATTTCGGCCGCCACCTCGCTCTTCGCGGCCAAGGGGTTCAAGGGCACCACGACCCGCGCAATCGCCCGGACCGCCGGCATCAGCGAGGCGCTGGTCTTCAAATACTTTCCCACCAAGCGCGCCCTCTACGCCGCGATCCTGGCGGAAAAAACCTCACTGTCCGAACTGCTCGCCGCCGTCGATGAAGCCGCGCAAAAACAGGATGACGAGCGCGTCTTTACGCTGATCGCCGGCCATCGCATCAGGCGGGGGACGGACCCCACGCTCCTGCGCCTCCTGCTGTTCAGCGCGCTGGAAGGGCACGAGCTGTCCGACATGTTTTTCCGGAACCAGCACCTCGTGTTCTACGATTATCTGGCCGGCTACATCGCCCGGCGCACCAGAGACCATGCGTTCCGCCGGGTGGACCCGCTCACGGCCGCACGGGCCTTCATCGGCACGATCGTGTACCACCGGCTGCTGCACGAAATCTTCCGGGTGCCGGCGCACCGCGCTCCCGAGGACGCCGTGGCGGACTACGTGACCCTGTTCCTGGACGGGCTCAGGGCCAGGCCGGCGCGGAACAAGAAGACGCGCCCGCGAGGCAGAAACGGGAAACGCCCATGAACCGCATCCGGCAACATCCCGCGCTGACCTTTGCGATCGTCCTCGTGCTGGTGCTGGCCGGCCTGGTGCTCTTCCGCCTGACGAGCAGCGGGGCCAAGAGCGACGGCCGCAAAGGCCGCGTCATCACGGTGGGCGTCAGCCGGCCCGTCCGCCAGGACCTCAACGTCCGCTTGTTTTTCACGGCGGACATCCAACCGGACCAGATGGTCAACCTGTTCTCCCGGGTGGACGGCTACATCGCCAAGTTCCACGTGGACAAGGGCGATTTCGTCAAGGCGAACCAGTTGCTGGTCGAGATCGACCATACCGACTACCTCCACGCGGTGAACCGGGCCAAGGCGAACCTGGCCGCCGCCCGCGCCGATGTCCTGCGCCAGGAAGCCAACATCCGCAACGCCAAGCTGGCCCTGGACCGGATGAAAGCGCTGATCAAGGATCAGTTCGTCTCGCAGCAGGACCTGGACAACGCGCAGGTCAACTTCGACATGGCGGTGGCCCAGATCGAGTCCGTCCGCGCGCAGGTCCAGCAGATGGAAGTCGCGCTGCAGCAGGCCCAGACGAACCTGACCTACTCGTATATCCGGGCCCCGTTCGCCGGCTACATCGCCGAGCGCAACCTGGATCAGGGGGCCTACGTGACGGGCTCCACCGCCAGCACCTCGACCATGTCCCGCGGCATCCTCACCCTGCACAACATTCATCGGGTACGGACGCTGATCGAGGTCGTCGAGAAGGACGTCCCGCTGATCAAGGTCGGCCAGGCGGCGGAAGTGCGGGCCGAGGCCTACCCGGACCGCGTATTCACGGGCCAGGTCTCGCGCGTCGTGCAGGCTCTGAATCGCGCCACCCGCACCATGACCGTGGAGGTGGACCTCCCCAACCCGGACCTGGCCTTGAAGGGCGGCATGTTCGCCCGCGTGGAGGTGCTGGTCGGCCTGCACAAGGACGCGATTCAGATTCCCGTCGACGCCCTCACCCGCCTGGAGGACAACCAGTACGTCTACGTGGTGCGGGACAGCAAGGTCCACCAGGTGCCGGTGGAGACCGGCGCCCGGATGGACAATCGCATCGAGATCACGAAGGGTCTGACCGGCACGGAGCAGGTGATCGTCTCGGGCAAGGACCTGGTGCACGAAGGGATCGACGTCCAGACCCGCCCGCTGGACACAAACCCGCAGGCCGCCCCGGAGTCAACACCGGCGGGGGAGAAGCCCTCCACGCCGGCTCCCCAGGCCGCACCCAAGGACAAAGCATAAAAGGCACCATCGCGTTATGTGGCTGACCCTCCTGGCTCTCAAAAATCGCATCGGCATCCTGATGCTGTCGCTGGCGATGGTGGTGCTGGGCGCCACGTCCCTGGACCGCCTGCCCGTGGACTTGTTCCCCAACATCCAGGTCCCCGTCGCCTTCGTCGGCGTCATCTACAAGGGCGCCCCGCCCCTCGACATCGAACAGAGCGTGCTCTATCCCATCGAGAAGGCGGTCAGTTCCGCCTCCAACGTGGAGCACGTGGAGTCCTTCGCCAAGCACGGCTTCGGGTCGGTCCAGATCTGGTTCAACTGGGGGGCCGACATCAACGTCGGCCAGATGGAGGTGATGCAGCGCGTCACCCAGATCCTGAACAGCCTCCCGCCCGGCATCCTCCAGCCCTTCATCGTCAAGTTCGACGTCTCGAACATTCCGGTCGCCTTCGTGACCGTCACGGACCCGAACCTGGACGAGCGGGGGCTCTACGACCTGGCCTACAACACGATCGCGCCCCAGATCGAGCAGATCGCCAACGTCGCGGCCGCGACCGTGGAGGGCGGCAAGATCCGCCAGATCAACATCAACCTGGACCCGGCCCTGCTGCAGGCGCGCGGGCTCTCGATCCTGGACGTGGTGAAGGCCGTCAAGGCGGCCAATCTGATTCTCCCCTCGGGCGACATCAAGGCCGGCAACCTGGACTACAACGTCTTCACGAACAACCAGTTCAAGACCGTCGAGCCCCTCAACGACGTGATCGTCAAGGTCAACCCGCTGGGCAACCCCGTCCGGGTGCGGGACCTGGGCACGGTGACCGACTCCTCGGACATCCAGACCAACATCGTCCGGACCGACGGCCGGCGCTCGGTCTACCTGCGCGTGAACAAGCAGCCGACCGCGAACACGGTGGAGGTGGTGGACGCGCTCCGGAAGGCCATGCCGAACATGATCGGAATTCCGCCCAGCGTCCAACTCGGCGTCTCCTTCGACCAGTCGGTCTACATCCGCCAGTCCATCAACAACCTCATGGAGCAGGCCCTGCACGGCTCGCTCCTGGCGGCGGCCGTGATCCTGATCTTCCTGCGCAACCTGACCAGCACGCTGATCATCTCCGTGGCGATCCCCCTCTCGATCATGGTGACCTTCATCGTCCTCTATTTCAGCGGACAGACCCTGAACATCTTCACGCTCGGGGGGCTGGCGCTGGGGATCGGCCGCCTGGTGGACGACTCGATCGTGGAGCTGGAGAACATCCAGCGGCACCTGAACAAGAGCCAGCAGGAATGGGAGGCGGTCCAGACCCAGGCGCGGGAGCTGGCCCCGGAGGCCAAGCTCGACATCGCGATCCCGACCAAGTGGGAGGCGCTCCTGGAGGCGGCCCGCGAGGTGGCGATGCCGATTTTCGCCTCCACCGTCACGACTGTCGTGGTCTTCCTGCCCATCCTGTTCGTCGTCGGCATCGCCAAACTGCTGTTCATCCCGCTCACGATCACGATCGCGATCGCGCTGTTCACGTCCTTTTTCATCTCCCGCACCGTGACCCCGGCCCTCTGTTACAAGTTCCTCAAGCCGGAAAAGGAAGCGCACCGGTCCATGCCGGATTGGTTCGTGCGGATGATGAAGTGGAGCGAGGCCAAGTACGAGGCCCTGGACGCCCGCTACGAGCGGGCGCTGACCTGGGTGCTGGGACACAAGAAGGTCCTGATCGGCGCGGTCGTCGGGATTTTCGTCGCCTCGCTGGCCCTGGTCCCGCTGATCGGGAGCGAGTTCATCGCGGTCACGGACGAGAGCCAGTTCCGGATCAACGTGCGCGCCCCCGTGGGCCAGCGGGTGGAAAAGACGGAGCAGCAGGTCATGGAGATCGAGCGCGTGATGCGGGAGACGATCCCGCCCGACGAGTTGGAGACCATCGTGTCCAGCACCGGGGTCCTGGCCCAGGGCCGTTCCTCGCTGTTCAACCGCAATACGGGCCCCCACACCTCGGTCATCCAGGTGTACCTGGTCCCGCCGGACCGGCGCCGGCCCAACTACGTCCGCTTCACGATCCCGTGGCTCGGCTACGAGGTGGCCTTCCCCTTCGGGAAACGCACCCAGGTCCAGATCATGAACGAGGTGCGGCCGAAGGTGCTCAAACTGTTCCCCGGCGTCGCGATGTTCTTCGACCCGGGCGGACTCGTCAAGCGCGTGACCAGCTTCGGCTCCCAGAAGGCCGTGGACGTGGAGATCTACGGCTACGACCTGGAAAAGGCCCGCGAGGTCATCCGGCAGGTCGAAACGGCCATGCACCAGACCCACGGGATCGCCGACATCGAGGTCAGCCGGGAGGAGAACTATCCCGAGCTGGACATCACGGTGGATCGCGAGAAGGCCGCCCTGTTGGGGATCAGCGAAACCGACGTGGCCAACGCGGTGCTCTTCTCGCTGAACGGGAACGGCCAGACCGATCCGATCATCTACACCGATCCGCAGAACGGCAACGAATACTACATCAGCGCCTGGCTGGCCGAGCAGTACCGGCAGGATCTGCGCGACATCGACAACATCCTGCTCACGACCAGGACGGGCGAGCCGGTCCTGCTCAAGAACGTGGCCTCGGTCCGGTTCAACGCCGGACCGGTGCAGATCGAGCGCAAGTACTTCCAGCGCATCGTCCACATCACCGCCAACCCGGTGGGCCGTGATCTGGGGACCATCGCGGCCGAATTGGAAGAGCGATTCGCGGACCTGTCGCTGCCCCCCGGATTCAGCATCCGTCTGGCCGGCCAGATCCAGCAGCAGCGGGAGACCTTCGAAGGGTTGATCTTCGCCACGATCCTCGCCCTCCTGCTCGTCTACATGGTCATGGCGGCCCAGTTCAAATCCCTGCTGGACCCCTTCATCATCATGTTCGCGGTTCCGATGGGACTCCCGGGCGTCATCCTGATCCTGTTCCTGACCAACACGACCCTCTCCACCACCTCCTTCATGGGCATCATCATGATGCTGGGCATCGTGGTATCCAACGGCGTGCTGCTCGTGGACTATACCAACGTGCTCCGGCGGCGTGGAATGACCCTGCGCGAGGCGGTCGTGCTGGGCGCGCGCACGAGGCTGCGGCCCATTCTGATGACCTCGCTCGCAACCGTGTTCGGCCTGCTCCCGATGGCTTTGGGGCTGGGCACCGGCGGGGAAACCAACGCACCCCTGGCCCGGGCCGTGATCGGCGGCTTGAGCGTCTCGACGGTCCTGACGCTGTTCCTGATCCCGACGCTCTATTTGATTCTGGAGGAGAAGTACCCCAGGAAGGCGGACCAGGAGATGGAAGGAAACGGCAAAAAGCAGATGGTGAAACCGCCGGACTGGGTCGAGGCCCCGGTCCGCGTCTAAGAGACCTGTCCGACGAGAACCCTTTTCCCTACCGAACCGAAGGGAACAAACTCTTCAACTGGATCGCCAGCACCAGATCACCCGCCACGCGCAGGCGGCCGGACAGGGCGACCGACATTCCATCGAGCCGCCCCTCCAGGATACCCAGACAGTCCGCCCCCGACAGGGAGAGGGTCACCTGGGGATTCTGGTGAACCCCTTCCCGCACCGAGCAGGCTCCGTCCTTGATCGTGAGGTGATACTGTCCCCCCTCGGGGCCGCTCAGGTCGAACTGATAGACCGCCTCGACGCCGTCCGCCGCCTCGGCATCCAGCTTGGCCGGAAGGTCCCGGAAGAACTCCTTCACCGAGCCGGGCCTCATGGCGGGGGAACCAGACGGATCAGACAAGGGACACCCCTCACAGGGACGCTCGGCGGAGATGATCGGGCGGTCCCGGCTCAGTACCGTACGGTCACGGAGACAGAGCTGCTGCGCGCGCCGAAAAACTGTTTGGAGAACGCCTCCACGACGGCCGGGTCATAGCCCTTGCAACTGAAGATGTCCAGGTAGGCCCGGTTGGTGTCGTTCGCGAAGTGTCCGCTGATCAGCGACGTCTCGATCAACTGGGTCATCGAGTAGCCCGCCACCCGTCCTTCCCCGAAGTGGACGATCTGGCAGTCCCCGTATCGCTTCATCCCGATCAGCTTGCAGAGTGCGACGACGTAGGCCTCGATCCGGTCGCGGTCCCTGATGCTCTCCGGCTGACAGTCTTGCAGATCGACGGCGGTGGACAGGCCCCAGGCCTTTCCCTCCCCGATCAGCTCGTCCGGCACACAAGCGGTCGGGGCGACTGGGGCGGTCGTCGGTAAGATCGTGCCTTCCGTGGTCACCGATGCGTTCATGGATGGGATTCACCTTTCCGTTAGAGTGTGAGAGGCTGTCAGCGGTCGAAGTTGGTGCAATATAAATCACGAACTCGACTTGTGTCCAGCGAACCGTGAAAAAAATTTTCACCGCGTACGGCCGGCTCCGGAGGAACTATCGTTGACAAGTTCGGGACCGCTCGGACACAATGCGCCATCATGGCGTCGCCTCCGCAACAACAGCCCGATCCTTCTGCCGCCGCGCTGGCCGACGTACCGGACCGCACCTGCACCTGGTGCAAGGTGCCGATGATGAAGCGCCTGGTCGGCGGCGGCCAGTTC
>CAZKHY010000158.1:4271-6598 GCA_964552455.1 uncultured Nitrospira sp. | reverse complement strand
GGCCTCTGGCACTTGTGGCCCTCCTCTGGATTCCCTTAGAATGCCAACATGACGCAGGACGAAGCCCGCGCCCAGTACAACTACCTGATGACCCTCTGCATCAGGAAGGAGGAGTCCTTCGGCCCTCTGGCCATGGCCTTCATCAAGGACCATGACCTGGACCAACTCGGTTTGTCGCCGGAAGAGCAGTTCAACCTCTACATGGCCACGTCCGACGCGTTCGCCGCCGAACCCAAGCGGTACAACCACAAGCTCGAATGTCTGCAGAAGGCGGTGCACCTGCTCCGCCGTACACGTTTCTCCGATCCGGACCTCTCCCGCCACCTGACGCAGGAAATCCAAAAGACGCAGGCTGAAATAGACCTGTACAACGAGGCCATGAGGGCCACCCGCGCCCAGGCTCCCGTCTCTCCGGACAAGCACCGCATCATCGTGGAGACCGACCTGCCCGACTACTTTTTGAATACGGCGCAGAAGCGCGCGGCGGCCTACTATCAGAACAAATACAAGCTCACCAAGGAGGCCAAAGTCGCCCAGAACTTCGCCGGTCCCGCACGCAAGTTCGAGCCGGATAATCCGAGCGTGCACAAGGAATTCGCCGGCGCCTGCGCCCCCTTCATGAGCGTGCGGACGAGCGCGCTGCATCTGATGCTGCCCTTCGACCTGAAGATCAGCCGGAAGCCGGACGATCCGCTGGAGGCAGGACTCCGGATCTGGTACGCCACGATGGGCTATTCCTTCCCGCTCCGGTATGAGCTGGGCAAGCTCTGCAGCTACTACGACGATACGGTCCTGGACCTTGCCATGGATGACCCGCACCTCCTGTTCGTCTCCGCGTCGCCGGTGAAGGAGCAGGAACTGGGGACCGTGGAACGCCCCATGCCGAACGACGTGCCGCCTGAGATCGGCCTGCCCCGCGCCTTTCTGGACGGCACGAACGCCCTGGGGCCCTTCATTCAAGTCGGGTGCAATTTCAGAGTCTGGTTCGATGCGGCCTCGGTCTCGCTCCTGATTCAAGGAGCCCCGGACTTGCATGAATATGGGCTTCAGGGAGGCGCAGGACTCCTGACCCGCACCTATGCGACGGAGAAGGTCCATGCCTACGCCCAGGCGCTCAGCCAGCCCTGGGCGGAAGGGCTGAGCTTCAACTTCGTGAACATGCATTTGCAATTGTCGCCCGGAACCGATACGGGATTCGTCCCCTTCAACACGCCGATCTTTTCCGTCTATCCGGTCCTGAGCCGGCAAAGCCATAAGTTCGAAGACCGGCGGTCGCTTCAATCTGACCATCCCTAATTCATCGCTCATCACCCATCACGGTATTGCCATGATCGACCTCCGAAGCGACACCGTCACGAAACCAAGCCAGGCCATGCGCGAGGCCATGGCCGCCGCTCCCGTCGGGGACGATGTCTATGGGGAAGACCCCACCGTCAACCGGCTGCAGGACATGGCGGCGGCCCTGCTCGGCAAGGAAGCAGCCTTGTTCGTGCCGACCGGGATCATGGCCAACCAACTGTCGCTTCGGCTCCAGACCCGGCCGGGCGACGAAGTGATCGTCGAGAGCCGCTCCCACATCGTCCGCTATGAACAGGGCGCGGCGGCCGCACTGGCCGGCGTGCAATTGCACTGGGTCACGGGGCAACGGGGCCTGCTCGATCCTGAGCAAGTCGAAGCGGCCATCAGGCCGAAGGACCCTTACAGCATCCAAACCAAATTGATCTGCCTGGAGAACACGCACAACAGCGGCGGCGGGTCCGTCTATCCGCTTGCCACGATCGATCGGATCAGCAAGGTGGCGCTTGCCCACGACATTCCCATGCACCTGGACGGGGCCCGGCTCTTCAACGCCGTCGTGGCGACCGGAGTGCCGGCTTCCGACTATGCCGGACCTTTCAAAACCGTCGCCTTCTGTCTTTCCAAGGGGCTCGGCGCCCCGGTCGGTTCGATGATCGTGTCGGACCGGCCGACCATCGAGCAGGCACGCCGCTTCCGCCGCATGTACGGAGGGGGCATGCGCCAGGCCGGAATCCTGGCCGCGGCCGGCATCTATGCGCTCGAGCACAATATCACCCGCTTGAAGGAAGACCACGAGCATGCCAAGCGTCTGGCCACCGCGCTTCAAAAGATCCCGACCGTCTCCATCGACGTCGCCGGCGTCGAAACCAACATCGTCGTGTTCGACGTGCGATCCCCAGGCCGGTCGGCCGCCGCGATCGTGGCCGAGCTGAAACAGGCGGGCCTGCTGGTCAACGCCCTCGGCGAGACCACCTTCCGGGCCGTCACCCACCTGGACGTGAGCGCGACGGACATCGAGGAAGCGGGAC
>CAZKHY010000158.1:0-4171 GCA_964552455.1 uncultured Nitrospira sp. | reverse complement strand
TGGAGCTGACCGACCGTCTGGGCCTGTCGCGGGAATGGGTGGAGATCCCCCTCTCCCCGGCAAGCCCGGGGATCGTGCGGAAACTGGCGAACGGGAAACTGGAAATCGTGGTGGATGCCGACCTCCCGTTTGACCAGTGGCTGGCTTCCCTCGACGCACAGATCAAACAAGCCGGCGGCTAACGCCGGCGGGCGTCACGAAGAGACCGAGGATCGCGCAATGGACGAACAGCCACCCATCTCCATCTCCGAGCCGGATGAACCCCTTCCGGCCCCTCCGAGTCGCGAGGAGCTGCAGGCCGAGCTGCTGGAGATCCCGGAGCAGCCGGAACCGCCGAAGCGGGGCGAACCATCCCCCCTGCCCAATCTAGAGTCGGCCCTGGGCTCGGTCCTGAAGTACGTCCGCGGGAAGCGCGGGGGCGATCTTCTGGCCGTCATCCTGGTGGGATCAGGCGCCCGCCGGGCCTTGACCCAGCACAGCGATCTGGACGTGATCGCGTTGATCAAGGGACAGGACGAAGGCCGGGAGACGCTCCGGGTTTCGGATCGCCTGGTGGAGATTCGCTATCGCGGCCACAAGGCCGTGGAGCAGGAACTCGGGCAGGTGCTGCGACTCCCGCCCCTGCTCAGGAAAGGCCGCGTCCTGTTCGAGCACGAGGCCGTCGGCACCAAGCTGCTGGACAAGGCCCAGCAACGCTTCCGGTCCGGTCCGCCTCCCCCCGGCATGAACGAAAAAATCCGCCTCAAGGCGGAATGCTACCACTGGGTGGGCAAAGCGGAGGATCTCCGCCATCAGCCGGCGACGGCCCAGTACCTCCTGGGACGGTTTGTCGAAGACTGGCTGGAGGCTTTCTTTCGCCTGCGCGGGTTCTGGCCCACCGCCCCGTCCGACACGCTCCGCTTCATCATGTCCCGCGATGCGGCGATCGGAGACCTGCTCGAGCGCTTCATGACCGCGCCGGCCCTGGCCGAGCGGCTGAGCCTGGCGCGGGAGCTCACGAACCGGACCTTCCTGGACATCCCCAACCCGCCCCGGGTGGATTAACGGCCTCGGCGCGGGAGACGCGTCTGCCGGATCATCCCTGATCGGTCATCTCGCGAACGTCCGTCGAGGCTTGCTCCTCCACCCGCGACTGCTCCTGCCGTCCCAGCGAATGCAGCCCATAGGCCACGACGGGCCGGTCTTTGCCCCTCACCCTGACCAGGCCCAGCTTGCGCAAGGTCACGTGTCCCAGTCGCCCCTTGTTGTCGGCCCGCTCCTCCGCCTGCATCAGGGCTTTGAGACGGGCCGCCGTATATTCGGTCACCACGATCGGACAATCAAACTGACGGCTGAGGGCCTGCACGCGGGCGGCCAGGTTCACGTGGTCCCCGATCATCGTGTAGTCCATTTTCTTGCCCGCGGCCCCGATGTTGCCCACGACGACCTCGCCGGTGTTGATCCCGATGCCGTTGTCCAGCGGGACCCTCCCCTCGGCCTCCCACTTGGCCTGCAGCTCTTTCAGCCGGCTCCGCATATGCAGCGCGCACTTGATCGCGAGCTCGACGTGGTCGGGCTGGTCGAGCGGCGCGCCCCAGAACACCACGATGGCATCGCCGACGAACTTGTCCAGCGTCCCGTTCCAGCGGAAGACCACCTCCGTCATGGCCCCCAGGTACTCGTTCAACTGGGCGACCACGTCCTCCGCCGAGTGTTTTTCACTGAACGCCGTAAAGCCGGCGATGTCGGAAAAGAGCATCGTCAGCTCCTTCCGCTGGCCGCCCAGCACGGCCTTCGCCGGGTCCTTGATCAGTTCCTCGACGATGCGGGGGCTGACGTAGCTGGAAAACATCGTCCGGACTTCCCTGGCCTGTTTCTCCTCGGTCACGAAGCGCAGCACGGTGACCGACACGAAAACCATCGCGACGGTCGACAGCGGAGCCACGATATCGAGCCAGACCCCCTGCACGACAAAGAGGGACTGGGCGATCGCCGCATAGCCGGCCAGCGCCGACGCAGCCAGGACCGCGCCCGGCAGGGCCCGCACCTTCGGCAGTCCATAGCCCAGCCCCAGGCCCAGCAGCAGGATCATGCCGGCGTCGATCGGACCGGACCAGACGCTCTTCTCCAAAAATTTCCCATGAATCACGTTCTCCACGACCGTGGCATTTTTCTCGACCCCGGGAAAGTTGGCGGAGAAGGGCGTGGTTTTCTGATCGTAGGTGCCGAGGGCCGCCGTGCCCACCAGCACCGCTTTGCCCGCGAAAGTCTCCGGGGAAACCAGGCCCTGAAGCACGTCGGTCGCCGACACATAGCGGAAGCTCCGCTCGCGGCCCACGTAATTGACCAGCATCCTGGCCTTCTGGTCGGCCGGCACCAGCCCATCCCCCAACCGCACGCCTTCCCCCAGCGTCAACGACATCCGCTCCCTGGACAGCCCCAAGTAAAGACGGGCCACTTCGAGCCCGAACGACGGGTAATAGCCGTCGTCGTACCGGATCGCCAGGTATTCATACCGAGTGATCCCGTCCGGATCGGGCAGACTATAGACATGGCCGAGCCCCGCCGCCGCGTCAGCAAACGGCTTGAGCGGGGGATGCGCATCCGTCGCGCGCAACGGCTCCAGCGCTTCGCCGCTCCGGCTCTGCCGGACCAGCATGAACTCGCTGCGCTTGATGTAGGGGGGGGCGGTGACGGCGGGAGGCTCAGCCGATTCGAACGCGCCCGTCTCCGGCACGACGAAGGAGAGCGCCAGCACCACGGTTCCGGCGGCGCGCAGGCTCGCGGCAAAGAGTTCATCCGTTTCGGCCCTGGCCAACTGTTCGCCCAGCTCATGACGCAAATCCGGAGAGGACATCCCCCGCCCATCGGCCTTCCGCACGATCTCCTGCAGGCTTCGTAGGGATTCCCTGACCTCCGGTTCGGCATAGATGATGTCCAGACCGATCACCTTCGCCCCGCCGGCCGCGATCGCATTCACCAGGCTGGCCTGCTTGTCCCTCGACCAGGGCCACCGGCCGACCTCCTTGAGGCTCTTCTCATCCACGACGACGAGCACCACTTCGTCGCCGGCCTGGCGCGCACCCCGCAGCTTGAACCGGAAGTCCAGCGAGGCGTTCTCAAGCCGCACCAGAAAGCCTGGCCCGATCCAGAACAAGGCCAGCATCAGGCCGGTCACGACAGCGGCCAGCACGAACCCCAACCGGCGTATGACGTGCGTTTTTCCCAGCCAGACTCGCGCCATCGGCTCAGCCTCGGTCTTCTGGTGTCGGAAAGAATCGGCGGGCTTGAAGCAAAACCTTCACGCTCCCCACCGGGGAGCATTGTAGGCGAAAAGAAAGAACCGTGTAAGAGGTATCAGCACCGGAGGCAAAGATGTAACGGATTCATCGTCCACTCAGCAATGAATCACTTGCATCTCAGTGGTGCCTTGTCCTTCCGTGGCCGCGGGCATTCGAGTTGCCTCTGTCATCACTGCTATCGTTGCGCCTGCTAGAATTGCCGCCACTCACCGAACTTCCGGAACTGCTGCCGGAACTGCTGCCGGAACTCCCGCTGGAACTACTCCCGGAGCTGCCGCTGGACCCGCTACTCCCGCTTGAGCCACTGCTGCCGGAACTCCCGCTGGAACTACTCCCGGAGCTGCCGCTGGACCCGCTGCTTCCGCTTGAGCCACTGCTGCCTGAACTCCCGCTGCTCCCACTACTCCCGGAACCTCCGTTCGTTGTGCTGGTCGAAAGGCCAAGCGTTACATCCGCTGCTCCGGATATGGTTGCCGGAGGCGTCACACCAACCGCTGGAGGGAGCACAAACTTTCCTCCTCCAAAGCTGCTGCCACCGCCAAGGAGCAGGGTTGCTGCCTGACCACTGCCTTGACCGCCTCCTTGTCCCTGCCCGGAAGACTGTCCCTGGCTCCCGCTCGAAGCCTGACTGCCCACCAAGCTCTGGACTGGCGTCACGCTCTGCCCCTGTCCAATTCCTTGGCCCTGACCAGCCCCTTGTCCCTGAGCCTCTACACCGGTCGAGTCAGCACTTGCGACCTGATCCTGTCCCCCCCCACTGCTCTCACCCCCTTGCCCTCGCACAACAGCCTGCGCCAGCCCCTGGCCCACCCCGCCTCTATCACCTTGCCCCCCCTCTGCTCACCCCCTCCCCCTGGGCCCGCCTTTTTACTCTGGCATTACAGACGGGC
>CAZKHY010000157.1:4631-6757 GCA_964552455.1 uncultured Nitrospira sp. | reverse complement strand
GTCTTGGTACTGTAGCAAGTAGGTGCTGACAAGTAGCAAGCGAGCAAGCTGACAAATGCTAAGGGGGCAGGGGTTCCCTGCCATCTCGTTGCGAGTTCATCCTCCTTGCCTCCTTGTCGACTTGAAACTTGTCAACTGATCTTGAGAGTGCTGCGGCCTCGTTGGATGACGATTTTGAGCGGCCTGAAGGTAGGATGACACCGTTTCGGCTCATTTGATCGTTATGATAATGCCGGTGATCAGCAGGATCAGTCCGAGCAGGCTGAACCCCATATTCACCCAAGAAACCCAGTCTGGTACAGTTTGGGCTTCGTGAGGCGTGATATCGTAGAATCCGCCGGTGTAATTCTGTCTATGCTTGGCAAGTTCCGTTGCATAGTTATGCATTACACCCCAGGACCAGAAGCATCCGACTGCCGCGACGACTGAAAGGATCATAAGTGCCGTGTGTCCGGTCTTGAACAGCAGGAAAGCAGCAATGCTGCTCAAGAGGACTGAAAGCCAGCCCATCTTCTATATCCTTTCTGGTTTCAACCTTGAGAAGTAGATGCCCTCATCGGGCTAATGGTTCAGCCGTATGGCTGTATGACGTTAGCCCCATCGCCGGATCATGTCAACTTTGGCTGAATCAGGCGATATAGCCGAGCGGCTATGAATGACGGGATCTTTGCCGCCTGACAGGCGTCCGGTCAGCTCTTGGAGGAGGGAGCGCGCTTCTGGGTTGTTTTTGAGATCAGCGGGAATCGTTCAGGGTGCTCAATCGACTCCACAGCCAAATCAATGTCGAGGTCAGGCCAGTACAGATGGCCTGGATGAGGCTGCTCCACTTTGAGAATCGAACCGACTGGAGCATCCTTGAACCAGGGGAACTTGTCGAACGGCACAAACAGTTCACGGTTCTGTACCAGCAGCCAGAACCTATGCTGAGAAATATGCGTGACCTCAACGGGAGAAGTGTGCGTGCCAAGCGTTTCTGATTTCATCGGCATGCTCCTTTACCCTCCCCCGTACGCCCGCGCCAGTTTGGCGCGGCAGAGGTGTTCGGAACACTACCCCGAAGTCCTGTGGTTGTCAACGACCCTGCTCCCGACAATTGAAGAACTGTCCCCCTGCTTGACAAGCGTCCGCTTCATATAGTTTCGTGCTATGCGGCGTCTTGCTTGGAGTCGATTAACGTATGAAGAAGCGCGTGGTCTGTTTGCAGCATGTGTCGTTTGAAGGACCTGGGGCCTTTGCCGGTCTTCTGGAAAAGCGAGGGTATCAGGTGGAACGCCACCTGGTGCCTCAGGCCGGGCTGCCCAAGGATGCGGGGGATTTTCTCCTCGTCATGGGCGGGCCCATGTCAGTGAACGATCCCGACGCCTGGATCAAGGAGGAGATCGCCTTCATCAAGCAGACGGTCCAGGCAGGCCTACCGGTCCTGGGCGTCTGTCTCGGCGCACAACTGATGGCGAGGGCACTGGGGGCGCAGGTCAGGCCTGGGCGCGGCCTCGAAATCGGGATGACCCAACTGCGGGTGACGGCAGAAGGAAAAACCGATTCCTGGACCGGCTCACTCCCGGATTCCTTCGAGGTCTTTGAATGGCATGGGGAAATCTTCGAGCTTCCTGCCGGAGCCGTCCCGCTGGCCTCCTCGGACTTATGTCCTCTCCAGGCCTTCCGCTTCGGCTCGAAGGCCTACGGCCTCCTGTTTCACCTGGAAATCGAACGGGCCGGTATGGAAGCCCTCTGCCGCGAATGCCCGGAGGATCTGAACCGCGCCAAGAAGGATGCCGCGGCGCTCATCCGGCAGGCGGAGCCTCACCTCCCTCCCATGCAAAACTGGGCGGACCGGCTGATCGCCCACTTGACCGCTCCCAGCGCCCCCGGACATTGATTGCCGGCCCGTAACTGAAGTAACCTGTGTAGCTCAAGCAATCAGCTGTCAGCAATCAGCCTTCAGCAAGGGGGTGTTCTTCCAAGAGCTGATCGCTGAAAGCTGACGGCTGAGAGCAAGCGACTGAAAGGAACAAGCGCATGGCGGGATTTCCGATTGAATATGCCAGCCGGATCAAGACCCTGCCGCCCTATCTCTTTGCGGCGATCGACGAGATGAAGAAGAAAGCCGTCGCCCGCGGGGTGGACAT
>CAZKHY010000157.1:0-4531 GCA_964552455.1 uncultured Nitrospira sp. | reverse complement strand
TTGGTGCCGAGCCCCGGCTATCCCGTCTATCCGGTGGCGACCAGCTTTGCCGGCGGCCAGTCGCACATCATGCCTCTGCTGAAGAAGAACAACTTTTTGCCCGACCTGGATGCCATTCCCAAAGATGCGGCCCGCAGGGCCAAGCTGATGTTCTTGAACTCGCCGAATAACCCGACGTCGGTCGTCATGAGCAAGGACTATTTCAAGCGCGTGGTGGCCTTCGCTCAGGAACATCAGATCATCGTCTGCCATGACGCGGCCTATTCGGAGATCTACTACGACGGCAGGCGACCGGCCAGCTTCCTGGAAGTCGAGGGGGCGAAGGAGGTCGGCATCGAGTTCCATTCCCTCTCCAAGACCTTCAACATGACGGGCTGGCGGATCGGGTTTGCCGTGGGCAATCGGCAAATCCTGAACGGGTTGCTGAAGATCAAGAGCAACCTGGACTCCGGCACCTTCCAGGCCATCCAGGAGGCCGGGATTACGGCGCTGGAATCGGATGAGCGTCTGACCGACGGCCTCAGGAAGGTCTATCAGGAACGGAGGGACGTGCTGGTGCCGGGGCTGCAGAAATTAGGCTTGGAGGTGGACCTACCGCCCGCCGCCTTCTACGTCTGGGTGACCGTACCAAAGGGCTATACCTCCGCCTCCTTCACGGCCCATCTGTTGGAAAAAGCCGGCATCGTGACCACGCCGGGGAACGGCTTCGGCGAACCGGGCGAAGGCTATGTCAGGATGACCGTGACGACCACGAAGGAACGGCTGGCGGAGGCGGTGGAACTGATTAAGAAAGCGGGTTGGTAGGGGTGGGGCTGGGCAGGCGCATTTTGTGCTCGCGCATCGCGCACTTCGGAAAGTGCTCGCTGGACGCGCGCAAGTAAACGCGCCTATCCCCGCCTCGCTGGAACGGAGTGGGCAAAGAAACTTGCGCGCAGTGAAGTCCGATCGGGCTGCTCCTCCCTATTCGGACAGATGAAAGGTGCGGAGCAATGTTGCGCTATGCGGCAGTGCGCTTGCGAGCCGTTCGTCTTGAACGCGACGTAAGGCTCGACCGTCGCTCAAGAAGGCGACCGGTTGCGAATTTGTGCAGCACACTCGCCATGAGGGTCTGGTACGGCACGCCTTCCTCGGCCGCTCGTGCCCGGATATCCGCAAGGTCCAGCGTGTGGACATGCGGATATTCACGCGTCGGTTCTTGGTCAGAGTGGCGCGTGCATAATCGCGGTATCGGCGAAGAGACGCCTCCGATGTCACGACCGATTTGAGTTCTCCGCGCTCGTACGCGGAGAGAATCCGCTTCTCGTCCCGATCAAGTCTCTTCATTTCTCACCTCTTTTCCCATAGTCCCGCGTGGCTTTTCGGCTTGGGATAACGGTCTTGAGAAAGATGTGGTCAGGCTCCTCGACGTGAGGAACGAGATACCCATACTCCATCACCGCCACCACAAGCACCTTCTGGTTCGGGTACCGCCTCGGATTAGGCATTCTCGTCGGGAAGGGGCTTCTGGGGAAGCTGTGCGCCGTGCCACACCGCCACGACCCAAATCGTCTTGGTCACCACCCTGTAGAAAAACCGGCACGGTGCCACGATGACTTCCCGGTGCGGCAGTTCCGGAAACTCAGGAATCACACGCCCAGACCGCGGGAAGCGCTCGAGTCGGCGCAGGACCTTTTCTGCGCGGCCCCTGAAGCGTTTGGCCGCTGCCGGATCATCAGTTCGAATGTAGGCCACCGCTGCGAGGAACTGTTCCCGACCCGACGGCGTGAATCGCAACCGCAACAGTCACTCCGCCGCCAGCAAGGCGTCAGCCTCAGCCAGGACACCGGCGAGGTCGTGCCCTTTGCCCTCCGCAATCTCTCGCTCGCCACGAGCCAAAAGGCGCAACAGCTCGCGCTCGTGCTCTCTGTCCTCGTAGGCTTCAACGCTCAACATGATCGCCGCCGCCCGCCCCCGTTGAGTGATCACGACCGGCTGTCGGGAGGCTCGAACACGCTTGAGAGCGGCCGCCGCGTCTTGGCGCAGATCGGTAACTGGAATAATGGCTGGAACTTTCCGCATCTGAAGCGATCTCCAGAGGTACGTCAAAGGGTACATCTAAACGCGCTTCGGAAGCAAGCCCGGATCGGCTTCCCTTGTGCGCCTAACGTCGCGGTGAGCAACCGGAGGGCGAGGACCACAAAGCCCGCTGGACTGCAAAGTGCTTGCGCAATGCGCGGCCTCAGAAGGGGAGCGGAGCGAGGCCGTTGGGATAGTCTCTGTGCTCGCAGAGCCCGCACTTCGGAAAGTGCTCGCTCGATGCGCGCAGGTTGGATCATCCAGGCTATCCTTCTAAAGGGAAATGATAAGCTGAGGGAAAAGGTTCCGCGCCTTTTCCCTCAGGTCGGGACACAAATCCAAGAGGTGCGCAGCCAGCCCCGACTCGGCCACCCCGCCGGGGGAAGAGGCGAGTGTCAAGAAACGGCTTCCCCCCTTTTTCTCACCTAAAAAAGATCCACACCTGCCAGCACCCTCGCCAACAAGTGGGTCCTCCGTAACATTCTTCATAAACTCTTACATGGCAGTCTGTTCAACTAAGAGCGCCTCGCCGGAAATCGTCCAGTTGCTACAGCCAAGAAATCCGGGGATGATCAAGAGTCCAAGAAGAAAATCGTACCCTTGCTCATTGGCCACGACACTGTCAGCCACATTGGCTCCCATTTCTTTCAACTTCTCTTGGATGGCAGGAATCACGACTTCACGATCGGCTGTATCCTGTGAATAGAGAAAACAGCCTCCTCCTTCAACTGAAAACCGTCCGAGGTTCTTGACTTTTCCAGCATTCGCTGCAGCCTGCATCTGGGCCTTGGCAAATGTGTCTGAATAGAAGCCTTGTCCGATCCGGTATTGCAATGAAGGGGCGCATGCCGTGAGCAGCAATGTGACTGATACAATACAGGGCGTCATCTTTCTCATCGCTCTACCTCTTCGGTAAAAGAGCTGCAACTGCTCAGCCTGCTCCAGGGCCTCCTGTGGTTCAAGAAACGACATCCCGACCCATTTTCTTGCCCCCAGCACCCTGTTGGGCCTCTGGATCATCATGTTGAAGAGGCATGTGCGTCGAAGTAAGCGAGCAAATAACTATACCGAAAGGCGAGCTTGCTGTTTAGCGATTTTCTGTGCTCTTCTATCTGCTGAATAACAAATGTACGTGCCCGATCATACAAGAATCTATGCTGAGCATGCGTCACGGCCCACTGGAACCTATCCCCAAGGTAGTGGACGACCCAACGACCATCAACGTCTTGAAGAAGCATGTTTAAGCAGAGGTCTGCGAGGGTGCGGTTGAGCCGAGAGAAAGGATCATCACTGGTATTGGCGCGATGATTTTCCAAGAACTCTATGACTCGATGGCCCACGACTATTCGGGGATATTGAGCCACTTCACTTTCGAACTCGTAGGCGCTCGCGACAACTGGACCGTACAGTTCGCCAGGGCGACGTTCAACTCCCCAAGCGATGTCAATAGCCCCTCGGACCGGACAGCGCCTGGCGAGGCCCAACAAGCAATGGAATCCAGACCGACAGAAAATCTCAAATATGCCATTCAAAGGACACTTGATCTCTTGGTCTCCCAAGCAAACGAACGTAACAAAGCCGTCCGACCAGTACTGAGTCTTCACACGCTTCCGCTGCATTTCATCCCAGACAGCCTTTTCCTCCTCAGGTAGGCTCATGCGCCAAGGCGAATCCTGATTTACGGAGACAGCGCCCACCATATCGTCAACGTCATCCTGAAACCGAAAGATCGCCCCTATGCTATCCCGGAGGATGCTGCGAAAAGCGAGGTCATCGGCTTGGGACTTAATGCCTGGCAGCAAACCCTGGCCACGGACAGCATCTCGCTGGCCCAGCAAATCTATGAAACTGATGCAGTAGTTAGCTGCAAAATATTCCCCTTCGATTTTCGCCTCCACGCTTTCAATGTTCCCTAATAAGAAGCCTAACTTGAAGTAGACGCCTGAACTGGTGTAATGGTTTCCTCTGACTGGCAAACTCTAGCCAGAGGCCACTAAGATGTCAAATGCTTGTTCGCTGAGCGGCGAGAACACGGCCGAGGCTTATATGCTTTGTGCGCCGATCGTACTTGTCAGCTTGCTCCCTTGCTACTTGTTCTCCGTGACGGAGCGCTTATGAGCCGTGAGACTGCCTACATCGGCTTTGGATCGAATCTGGGGGATCGGCTGGACTTCTGTGACCGGGCGGTCACACTCCTGAGCCTCCTCCCCGCCTCGCAGGTGACCGGGATCTCCTCGCTCTATGAAACGGAACCGGTGGACGACGGGGCGCATCCAGGCAGAGACTGGTTCCTCAATGGAGTCGTGCGTCTGGAGACGGACCTGACGCCACAGAGCCTGCTGGAGGTCTGCCGCGAGGTGGAGAAGTCTTTGGGCCGCGATCTGGAGCATCGGGACGGGCCGAGGACGCTGGATTTGGACATCCTGTTTTACGGGAGCCGCATCATCGATGAGCCGGGCCTGACGGTGCCTCACCC
>CAZKHY010000156.1:3170-7025 GCA_964552455.1 uncultured Nitrospira sp. | reverse complement strand
ATTGCTACACCAGCTCGGACGCCCATGCCGCCCGCGCTCGGGCCCTGGCCCGGCAGGTCCGCCAGATCGACGTCCTGCTCGGCCGGCCCGATCCCTTCACGGGCATCGAGATGGGCGCGGGCAAGGGCCTCCGGGCCCGCGACTTTCTCGCTTCCAGCGAGAAGGAGTCGGCGTCCTTCTTCCACCGCCTCCGCTACGGGCTCGTCGAGCGCAGCCCGGCCATGCGGGCCTCGCAACGGACGCACCTGGCTCCTTGGATGAGATCGCAAGGCCGCGTCTCCTGGCTGGACGGTCTGGAGGATCTGGCACCAGGCAGCGTGACCGGCGTGATGTTGTCCAACGAGCTGGTGGACGCCTTTCCCGTGCACCGCATCACGATCGAGGGCGGCGAGCCGAAAGAAATCTTCGTGGACTATCAGGCGGGGCGGTTCTGCGAGCGGCTGCAGCCTCTCTCGACCCCGGTTTTGTCGGACTACCTGCACCGCCTCGCGCAGTTGGAGATCACGCTCCCGGAAGGATACCGGACCGAGATCAACCTGCAGGCCCCGGCCTGGATGCAACAAGCGGCGTCGGTCCTGGGGCGCGGGGTCGTCATCACGATCGACTACGGCCACACGGCGCAGGACCTTTACGGACCGGACCGGCGCAAGGGAACACTCCTGTGCTACCATCGCCAACTGACGTCGGAGACTCCGTACGAGCGGGTGGGACTCCAGGACATGACGGCCCACGTGGACTTCACAAGCCTGGCGACCGTGGGAGAAGAGGCGGGCCTGCACGCGACCGGCTTCACGAACCAGATGAGCTTCCTCATGGGCCTGGGCGTGGAGCAGCTCCTGGAATCCATGGAGCCGGGCTCGGCGGAGTTCCAGTCGGTCGTGCAGTTATTGCGGCCGGAGGGGGTGGGCCGGACGTTCAAGATCCTGATCCAGCACAAGGGCATGGCTGAACCAACCCTTGACGGACTGAAATTCAAGCCGTTCTTCGGGTCGGTCCTGCCACCGAGAGAGGTCGCAAAGTCGTAACGTTGAAAGTCTTCAAGTCCTCAGACTTTGGACTTTATGACTTTTAGACTTTAGAGACGAATCATGGGGAACGAAGCAGCGCCGCTGAATTACATTCCGATCCTGCTCTTCATCGCGATCGCGCTGGCGTTCGGGGTCGTGTCGCTGCTGGCCGGCTGGGTGGTCCGGCCGAGCAAGCCCTATCGGGCCAAGCTGACGCCCTACGAGAGCGGCAGCCCCCTCTTCTCCGACGCGCGCATCCAGTTTCCGATGCGCTACTACATCATCGCCATGCTGTTCGTGATCTTCGATATCGAGATCGTGTTCATGTTCCCCTGGGCGGTGATGTATCGCAAGCTGGGGCTGGTCGGGCTGCTGGAAATGGCCCTGTTCATCGGCATCCTGGTCGTCGGCTTCTGGTACGCCTGGAAAAAGGGGGCGCTCGAATGGGATTGACGAAGAGCGATCAGCCATCAGCATTCAGCCGTCAGCTTTCTGATCTGCCGAAAGCTGAGAGCTGATACCTCGGAGCTTCCGCTATGGGTTTATTCGATAGACAACTGGACGCCAACGTGCTCACCACCAACCTCGACCTGCTCGTGGGCTGGGCTCGCAAGTCGGCGCTCTGGCCCATGACCTTCGGGTTGGCCTGCTGCGCCATCGAAATGATCGCCGCCGTGTCGTCGCGTTACGACATCGACCGCTTCGGCGCGGGCGTCTTCCGCGCCTCCCCGAGACAGGCGGACCTGATGATCGTGGCCGGCACGGTCTGCCGCAAGATGGCGCCGGTGATCCGCCGCATCTACGACCAGATGCCGGAACCGCGCTACGTCATCTCGATGGGCTCCTGTGCGACCTCGGGCAACCATTACAACAGCTACAGCGTCGTGCAGGGGGTGGACCAGATCGTGCCGGTGGATGTCTACGTCCCCGGCTGCCCGCCCCGGCCCGAGGCCTTGCTGGACGGCCTGCTCAAGCTGCAGGAAAAAATTCAGAAGGAGAAAGTCTTTGTGAAGTAGCCGTCGTAAAGTCAGAAAGTCGAAAGTCTCTCAAGTCCCGCTCTCTCGACTTTATGACTTTAAGACTTGACGACTTTGCGACGAATTGAAGCCATGCACCCGCTGCTTGAAACATTGAAAGCCCGCTTCCTCGAGGCCGTTCTGTCGGTCCACGAGGACAAGGAGCGCCGGGAGCTCTCCGTGCGCGTGGCCGCCGACCGCCTGCTGGAGGTGGCCACCTTCCTCCATGACGATCCCTCGGCTGCCTTCGACCACATCACCGACATCTGTTCGGCCGACTATCCGGAGGATCAAGACCGCTTCGAAGTGATCTACCACTTCCTCTCGCTCCCGCACGGCCTCAGAATCCGGGTCAAGGCGCGGGTGACCGAGGACGATCCGACGATCGCCTCGCTCACCGGCATCTGGAAGGGGGCCAATTTCCTGGAGCGCGAGGTCTACGACCTCATGGGCATCACGTTCAGCGGCCACCCCGACTTGCGGCGGATCCTGATGCCGGAGGACTACGACGAGGGGCATCCGCTGCGGAAGGACTTCCCCACCGAGGGCAGGGGCTGGCGCAGCCGGTTCGAGTTCATCCCGCGGCTGGACGAGCCGGCGGTGGAAAGCGTCGCCGGGGAAATCCCGGAGGAGCAAAAGAAGGTGTTTGTGGCCGAGTCCGGCCCCTCGTCCCGCCGGACCGAAGAGCTGCTGCTGAACATGGGGCCGCAGCACCCGGCGACCCACGGGGTGCTGCGGGTCGTGCTCGAACTGGACGGCGAACGGATCGTCAAGGCGACGCCCGATCTGGGCTATCTGCACCGGGGGGTGGAAAAGCTGGCCGAAGGGCTGGCCTACATGCAGGTCATTCCCCACACGGACCGGCTGGATTACGTCTGCTCGATGACGAACAACTACGCCTACGTCCGGGCGGTGGAGAAGCTGCTGAACCTGGAGGTCCCCGAGCGGGCCGAATATATCCGGACGATCGTGGCCGAGATGCAGCGGATCATCGGGCATCTCTTCTGGCTGGGGACCCAGGCCCTGGACATCGGCGCCATGACCGTCTTCTTCTGGACGTTCCGGGAGCGCGAAGTGTTGCTGGATATGTTCGAGAAGCTCTGCGGCGCCCGGCTGACGCTCAACTACTTCCGTATCGGCGGGGTGGACAGCGACTTCACGCCGGATTTGGTCCAGCGGCTGAAGGCCTTCCTGGCCACCTTTCCCGGCCACATCAAGGAGTATGACGAGCTGCTCCAGACGAACCGGATCTGGATCGGCCGCACCAGGGACGTGGCGGTCATTTCGGCCGAGGACGCCATCAACTTCGGCCTCACCGGGCCGGTGCTCCGGGCCTCCGGAATCGCCTACGACGTGCGGAAGCTGGAGCCTTACGGCGCCTACGGCAAGGTCGAGTGGGAGGTGCCGGTCGGCAAGAACGGCGACACCTACGACCGCTACTGGGTGCGGATGGAGGAGATGCGCCAGAGCTGCCGCATCATCACCCAATGTCTGGATCAGATGCCCGAGGGTCCCATCATCGCGGACGCGCCCCAGATCATCCCGCCGCCCAAGGCGCACGTGATGCGGGACATGGAAAGCCTGATCCACCATTTCATCATCTTCACGCACGGGTTCAAGCCGCCCAAGGCCGAGACTTACTGCGCGACCGAGGCGCCCAAGGGCGAGCTGGGCTTCTTCCTCATCAGCGACGGGAGCCCGCGTCCCTACCGGATGAAGATCCGCTCGCCGTCCTTCATCCACATGGGGGCCTTCGACCACATGGCGCGGGGCTACCTGATTTCCGACATCATCACGATCTTCGGCACCTACGACATCGTGATGGGGGAATG
>CAZKHY010000156.1:0-3070 GCA_964552455.1 uncultured Nitrospira sp. | reverse complement strand
TGATTTCCGACATCATCACGATCTTCGGCACCTACGACATCGTGATGGGGGAATGCGACCGATGAAGAAGCAGTCAGCCATCAGCCGTCAGCGTTCAGCCAGAAACTGATTGCTGAAAGCTGAGAGCTGAAAGCCGTCACACAACGACGAGCGAGGCAGAATAGCCGTATGCTGCAGGAAAAGTACAAGGATGAGATAGCGGAAATACTGAGCCGGTATCCGGTCAGGCGGTCGGCGCTGCTGCCCTTGCTCTACCTGGCCCAGCGGGAGGAAGGCTACGTGAGCGAGGCGGCGATGAAGGAGATCGCGGGCCTTCTCAGGTTGACGCCGCCGCAGGTCTACGAGACGGTCACCTTCTACACGATGTTGAACTTGAAGCCGGTCGGGAAGTTCCACCTCCAGGTCTGCAAGTCGCTGATGTGCGCCCTGGTCGGCTCCGACACCCTCCTCGGCTGGCTGGAAGCCAAGTTGGGCATCAAGCCGGGGGAGACGACGAAGGACGGGCTGTTCACGCTGAGCAAGGTGGAGTGCCTGGCGGCCTGCGGGACCGGGCCCATGATGCAGGTCAACGACGACTATTACGAGCGGCTGACCGAGGAGAAAGTGGATCGGATTCTGGCCGACCTGAAGCGCGACGGCACGAGTCCGTTGAAGACCGGCCCGTTCATATGGCCGGAACCGGTGAAAAGCTGACAAGTTCCAAGTGATAGCGGCAGACAAGTACAAGTGGTGATCCAGATTGGCTTAACTTGTAGCTTGGTCACTTGTCGGCTCGCAGCATAGTTGCCTATGGCGAAGCACGAACCAGTCCTGTTGAAGAACATGCTGCAGCCGGGCTACACCGGCTCGCTGGCCGATTACGAGCGGGCGGGCGGCTACCAGGCCTTGAAGACGGTCCTGGGCAAGATCCCGCCGGCGGACGTGACCCACATGGTCATGAAGTCCGGCTTGCGCGGCCGCGGCGGCGCCGGCTTCCCGACCGGGGTCAAGTGGGGCTTTCTCCCGAAAGACTACAAGGGCCCCAAGTACCTCTGCTGCAACGCCGACGAGAGCGAGCCCGGGACCTTCAAGGACCGCCAGTTGATGGAGCGAGACCCGCACCAGTTGCTGGAAGGGATCGCGATCGCCTGCTATGCCATCGGGGCCGAGACCGCTTACATCTACATCCGCGGCGAGTTCGTCCTGGGGGCCAAAATATTGGAGAAGGCCGCGGCGGAGGCCCGCACAGCCGGCTACCTGGGCAAGAACGTGCTCGGCAGCGGCGTCACCATCGACGTGTGGGTGCATCGCGGCGCGGGCGCCTATATCTGCGGGGAGGAAACGGCCCTGCTGGAGTCGCTGGAGGGCAAGCGGGGCCTGCCCCGGGTGAAGCCGCCCTTCCCGGCCACCGCGGGGCTCTACGGAAAGCCGACCGTGATCAACAACGTGGAGACCCTGGCGAACCTGCCGCACATCGTCAATCGCGGCCCCGAATGGTTCGCTTCGATCGGCTCGCCGCCCAAGAGCACCGGCACGCGCATCTTTTGCGTGAGCGGCCACGTCAAGCGGCCCGGCAATTACGAAGTGCCCATGGGGATCACGTTCCGCGAGCTGATCTTCGAGCACGCGGGCGGGATGCGATCGGACAAGCCGTTGAAGGCGATCATTCCCGGCGGGGCCTCCGCGGCCTTCTTCACGCCGGAGCACCTGGACGTGAAGCTGGACTTCGAATCGGTGGCCCAGGCCGGCTCCATGCTGGGGTCGGGCGGCGTCACGGTCATGGAAGAAGGCACCAGCATGGTCTGGGCCGCGCTGCGGCTGATGGAGTTCTTCTATCACGAGTCTTGCGGGAAGTGTACGCCCTGCCGGGAGGGCAGCTCCTGGCTCGTGCAAACCATGCGCCGCATCATGGCCGGACACGGCCGGATGCAGGACCTTGAAACGCTGACCGATTTGTGCCAGAACATCGCGGGGCGGACGGTCTGCGCCTTCGGCGACGCCGAGGTGGCGCCGATCATGAGCACCCTGAAGTACTGGCGGCACGAGTACGAGGAGCTGATCCGCGCGGCGGAGGGGCCTGGATCTGCGGAACTGATGATGCCGGCAGCCGCGCGCCATTAGCGCGAGTCGCAAAGTCAAAAGTCGTCAAGTCCGAAAGTCATCCCCGGACTTGAAGACTTTAGGACTTTTAGACTCGATGACTTTACAGACTTTCTAACTTTACGACTGACATATGGCCACAGTCTCGGGAGAGACAGTCAAGCTGACGATCGACGGGCACCAGCTCACGGTCCCGAAAGGCACGCTCGTGATCGAGGCGGCGCGCCAGGTCGGCGTGATGGTCCCCCATTTCTGCTATCACCCCAAGCTCAAGCCGGACGCCAACTGCCGCATGTGCCTGGTGGAAGTCGAAAAGATGCCCAAGCTCCAGACCGCCTGCAGCACGCCGGTGGCCGAGGGGATGGTCGTGCGCACCGCCACGACGGCCGTGAACGGGGCCCACAAGTCGGTCCTAGAATTCATCCTGGCCAACCACCCGCTGGACTGCCCGGTCTGCGACCAGGGCGGCCGCTGCGACCTGCAGGACTTCTCGCACGAGTACACGCCGACCACCAGCCGGTTCGTCGAGGTCAAGCGGGTCTTCCCGAAGGAGTACTTCAGCCCGCTGATCGAGACCCAGATGAACCGCTGCGTGCAGTGCCTGCGCTGCGTGCGCTACTGCGACGAGGTGATGGACGTGAAGGCGCTCGCGCCCTCCGGCCGCGGGACCATGACCGAGATCAAGCACTTCACCCACCATGAGCTGGACTGCGAGTTCTGCGGCGGGTGCGTGCAGATCTGCCCGGTCGGCGCCATCACCAGCCGTCTGTCCATGTACGAGTTCCGTCCCTGGATGCTCAAGCGCGCCGACACGGTCTGCACCTATTGCGGCGACGGCTGCCGGATCACGATCCAGACCAAGGCGAACCAGCTCATCGAGGTCATGTCCGCCCAGGGCGCGGGCCGCAACAACGGGGACCTTTGCGCGCGGGGCTTCTTCGGCTATCACGTCAGCGCGTTCCACCATGCGGTGGAAGCCTACAAGATCGGC
>CAZKHY010000155.1:1596-7054 GCA_964552455.1 uncultured Nitrospira sp. | reverse complement strand
ACCGCCCTGGTTGATACGATCTTCTTCTGCGGCAGCGCCAGATGTGTACAAGGGAGAGGTGTGTAGCGTCTAGGGGCCTCCGCGGGCAGCTCTAGGAGAGTTCTTTCTCGAACTTCCTCAGCCGCGTGTGATATTGCGCTTCGACCTCACGCTGGGCCGCCTCGGCGTGACTCCGTCTCGCCATCTCCTCCGTGAGACTGTGTAGGAGACGCTCCAATTGGGCAGCGTGGTCCCGCTGCTGGGCCTCAAACCGGTTGTTCATCTCACGCAACGTGGATTCCGCCTTCTTATTGATCAGCAATAGGATGGTGGTGACCCAGATCGCGAAAATGGCCAGGGCGCGATTCGAAAGGTCCAGCCATAAGGGCGCGCCTGGGGGCGACATGTGAAACCCCAGCGCGGTCAAGGCTGTGGCCATAGCAGCGGCATATACGCCGACCGGCCACTGGGGCGACCGGGCGGCGACCAGCACGACAAGGAGATACAGCATTTCCGTGGCCACCCCCAGGGGGGTCGCGAGGTCCAGAACAAAGACCCCAGTTGATAGCGCAATGGTCAGCAGGATGAGTGGATGCATAGCATGCCCCCTTCATCTACCTTCGGCTTTTCTCTTCCGCTCGTGAGTCGCTCAGGAGCCGTTCTGCAGGGCTTTCACGAGGATCGCGCCTTTCGACACGATGGTGTCGCCTTCCCGGAGCCCTTCCAGTACCCGCATGCGGTTGCCTCCGAGTTTCTGGGCTTTCACCTCCCGCTTCGCATAGTGCCCCGGCTGATCCTGGAGGTAGACATACAGATGCCCTTCCGCTTCCACGATCGCCTCATTCGGGATGGTCATGAACGGACTCTCGCCGCCGATCGGGATATTCAGCCGCGCGAACATCTCGGGTTTCAGCAGGCGCCCTTCATTGTTGACCCAGGCTCGAATCTTGATGGTTCGGGTATTGGTATCCACGAGGTCGCCGATGGCCGCGACCGCAGCGGGAAACGTCTGGCCTGGGGCTGACTCCACCGTCGTGGTAGCGACCTGTCCGACCTGAATCAAGCTCAGGTCCCCTTCATAGGCGTCAGCCACCACTTGCAACGCGTCCAGGTCGGCGATCGTGAAGAGGACTTGGGCAGGATCCCCTCCGACCAATTGCCCGGGCGTGACGGTCCGCTCCACCACGGTGCCGTCCAATGGACTTTTCAACTGGAAGATAGAAATGATGTGTTGTTGGTCGATCGGCTTGTGCAATTCCGCGGCCGGCACCTTGAGGGACAGCAACCGTTCCTTGGCCCGGCGGAATTCCGCTTTTGCTTTTATGAGGTCATTTTCCGCCTGTTTGTACTCCTTGAGCGGCAAGGCCTGGACCTTGTAGAGATCCTCGGCCAGCTCGAAGGCGCGCTTTGCAAAGGCGAGATCTGAATGTTCCTTCACGAAATCGGAGTAGGCCGAGGCGATGTCTGGACTATCCACGATGAGCAAGACTTGGCCCGCTGTGACCCGATCTCCTAATTTCACCCGGACTTCAATGACTCGCCCCTGAAGCGGGGAGGAGATTCGTGAAAACCGATCCTCGGCATAGGCGATTTTTCCACCTAGACTCACCGTCGGGGGCACCTGACTGGCCGACACCACTTGGGTCTCGATGCGGGAGGTGTGGTCCTCCGGACCCGCACCGGTTGGCGTGGCCTGATTGGTCGAGGAGGGGGATTCCGGACCGCCGCAGGCCAGCACAGACAGGCCGACCAGCAGGATGAGCTCCATGGGTAGCAGCCTGCTCATTCGGCCCTCTTTTTCCAGTATGTTGACCATTCGTCGGTCATTGCAAGCTCCCCTCCTCTCCATGGGATGCCGTCGCCGCCTCTGGTCTGGGCTCGCCCCGGTGCAGGCGTTGATAGAGCACGGGGAGCACCAACAGAATGAGGGTCACGGAGCTCAGCATGCCGCCCACGACGACCCGCGCCAGCGGCTGCTGGGTCTGGGCCCCAATCCCGGTCGCGATCGCCGCGGGGAGGAGCCCGATGGCCGCCGCCAAGGTCGTCATCATCACCGGACGCATCCGTACCTCTGCGTTCTTGAGAATGGCCGCCCGGAGGGGGTCCCCCTTGTCGAGGTAATCTTGAATTCGCGAAATGTCCACGAGGGCCCCTTGGATGGCGACCCCGAACAAGGAAATAAACCCGACCGCCGCGGAGATACTGAAATCCGTTCTGGTGAGCAACAGGGCAAAGATCCCGCCGATCAGGGCAAAGGGGACCGCACACAGCACGATCGCCGCGTCCTTGAACGAGTTCAGGGCCATGTAGACCAGCAGCAAAATGATCAGCAGGCTGACGGGGACGATTTTTGCCAGCCGCAGTTTCTCCGCCTGAAGTTGGCCATATTCCCCATGCCATTCGGTCCGATACCGTTCCGGCAGCGACACCTGCTCGGTGATCCGCACCTCGGCTTCCTTGACGGTGCTTTCGAGATCCCGGCCCCGCACACTGAACTTGATGGGGATATACCGTTCGTTGTTCTCCCGGTAAATGATGAAAGCCCCGGTCCCCATCGTGATGGAGGCCAGTTGTTTCAGCGGAATCCGGGATCCGTCCGGCGTGCTGACCTGAATCCGCCCGATGGCCTCCGGATCCTGCCGGTACTCCGGCAGAAACCGCACGACCAGATCGAACCACCGCTCGCCCTCATAGACCTGCGTCACCGCCTGGCCCCCGATGGCGGCCTGGATCACCGCCTCGACATCGGCCACCTGGAGCCCATACCGCGCGACCCCTTCGCGGTCGACCTCGATGTAGAGATTGGGCTGCCCCATCAGGTGGAAGATGCCGAGATCCTTCACCCCGTGCACCTGCTGCATGACCTTCATGATCTCCGCCGCCTTTTCCTCCAGGACCGTGAGGTCCCGACCATAGAGCTTGATCGAGTTCTCCCCCTTGACGCCCGACATGGCCTCCTGGACGTTGTCGAGAATCACCTGCGAAAAGTTGAACTTCACGCCTGGCACACTGGCCATCAAGGCCTTCTCGACTTCCGCGATCAGATGCTCCTTGTCCTTGATCTCTCGACGCCACTGCTTGCGCGGCTTCAAATCCACCAGAAACTCAGCATTGAAGAAGCTTGTCGGATCGGTACCGTCATCGGGCCGGCCCAATTGCGAGACGACCGTGGTCACCTCGGGCACCTTGCGGAAGATAGCCCGCATGTCGGTCACGAGGCGGCCCGCCTCTTCGAACGAAATATCGACCGGCATCGTAGCCCGGACCCACAGGTTGCCTTCCTCCAACTGCGGCATAAACTCCCCGCCGAGCAACGGTACAGCCAGGATCGCCAACAGGGCCAACCCCACCGCCACTCCAATCACGAGTCGCTCGTGATCCAACGCCCACTCGAGCGTCTGCAGGTAGCGTGATCGGATCGTGCGGACGAGCCAGGGGTCCTCCTCCGGGAGCGAGGCCCGCAGCAGCAGTGAACAGAGGGCGGGTGCCAGCGTAAAGGCCATGAGCAGCGCCCCGCTGAGCGCAAAGCCGTAGGTCAGGGACATCGGCGCGAAGATCTTGCCCGGGACGCCGGTCATCGTGAACAGGGGAATGAACGCCACGATGATGATCGTAGTCGCAAAAAAGACCGGCCGTCCGATGTCGCGCGCCGCCCGCAGGATGTGGGCCGGGACCGTAAGCCCCGGGGCTGTCGGACGGCGCGTCAGGTGATAAAAGATGCTCTCGACCATGAGGAGCGTCGAGTCCACGATAATGCCGAAGTCGATCGCCCCCAATGAGATCAGATTTGCCGAGTGCCCCGTCAGCACCAACAGACTGAAGGTGAACAGCAACGCTGCGGGCACGGTGAGCGCGACGATCACCGCCGTACGTGCATGGCCGAGGAAGAGAAAGAGAATCACGAACACGAGCCCCATGCCCGTGAGCAGGATATCCATGACCGTTTCAATGGTCGTGTGGATCAGCGCCGTCCGATCATAGATGCTTGAGATCTTCACCCCCGCGGGCAGCTTCCACGTGTTGAGCTCCTTGACCTTGTCCTCGACGCGGGCCAGCACGGGCAGCGCTTGGGCCCCCCGCATGAGCAACACGACCCCTTCCACCACATCATCCCGCTCATTGACCCCGACCTTGCCCAGACGGATGCGGGTGCCCAGCTTCACCTGTCCCAGGTTCCTCACGTAGACCGGTGTTCCTTCCTTCTCCGCCACCATCACGTTCTCAATATCACTCAGGCTGCGAATGAGCCCCAGCCCCCGAATGTCGAAGCTCTGATCTCCCAAGGAGATATAATTGCCCCCGATATTCGCGTTACTCTGGCTCAACGCTGTGGTCACGGTCCCCAGATCGATGCCATACGCGAGCAATTGGCCGGGATCGATGTCCACATGGTATTCCTTGGTTGTCCCTCCAAAGCCGGTCACATCGATGACCCCCGGCACACGCTTGAATTCCCGTTGAAGCTGCCAGTCCTGAATCGTCTTGAGGTCAGTGAGCGATGCGGTCTCGCTAGTCAGCTCGTAGCGGTAGATCTCCGCGATGGACCACCAGGGTGAGATGGTCGGCTGGATTCCCGGGGGAAACGACATCATGCCCAACCGATTGATCACCTCTTGCCGATCCTTGAAGTAGTCGGACCCGAAGTCGAAATAGAACTTGATATCGCTCAGGCCGAAAATGGACAGGGACCGCACTTCCGTCAGGCTCGGCATGGCGGCCAGATTCACCTCGATCGGAATCGTGATGATCCGTTCGATCTCCTCGGAGGAATAGCCGGGGTATTGGGTGATGACCTCAATCATGGGCGGGGCCGGGTCCGGATAGGCGATTACGTCCAGGACATGAAAGGCGTAGAGGCCTCCGAACAGGAGCACGATGCCCAGGATGCAGACCAGTATCCGTTGTGTGAGAGCAAACTCGACCAGGCGGCTAATCATCGCCACCTCGCGCACTACATTAAGGTTATGCCTACCCGGGTTGAAGAGTCCTAGACAGGCCCCTCCGGGCAGGTACGTCAAGCTCAGACTGTCAGATTGAAATCAGGGAGCAGCGGTCAGGCGATGGGAGGAGCGCGGGGAACCGACAGGCGGGTCGCGAAGGACGCGGGAGACGCAGCCTTGCCAACCCAACAGAACAGGCTTCCGGGGTTGATTGGTTCGAATGAGAAGACTGTCCCTACGCAAGCGGCTTGATTAGGGGAATGGGGCAGAACGACTTTTGATTCCTCGCCATCCGCCTCATCTGTATCACCAAGAAGAGCCGCTTGTCTGACTGGACTATCGGGCCTTTCAGCAGGATCCTCAAAGACTAAGTCGACCCCGATGGTAAGAGTAAGGAAGAGAAAAAGAACACTTCGAACGCTCATCATAGGGTGGGCAGCTTTGCTTCCAAGGTATCTACTAGGCATATGCCAGCCTTACGTTAACACAAAAAATCTATTTTGTTTACCATACCTCCAAAATGCCGTCAAGTATCACCC
>CAZKHY010000155.1:0-1496 GCA_964552455.1 uncultured Nitrospira sp. | reverse complement strand
TTCTTGTTCTTGACACATAATTTTTGTAATGATACTTATATCAATAAAAGTATCATAGCCTAGCAGATGTGGAATGAAGGTATAATAACAGGGATACAACGATGGAAGTTGCTGCATTTACAGACCATAAAAACGGGCGACTCATAAAGACCTCTCTCGGTTATTGGGCGTTTATACCAAATGCCCTCCCACCGCACCTCGATTTGACCTGGGAACTGGTCCAACACCTGTCCGAAGCTGATAGAACCTTGAGCGAGTTAGCAGGAGTTGCGCGAACCCTGCCGAATCCACATCTACTCATTGGGCCTTTTGTCAGACGGGAGGCTGTTCTCTCCAGCCGCATTGAGGGCACCCAGGCGTCACTATCCGATCTACTGTTCTTTGAAGCCTCGGGGGCAGTCGATCCGAAAGCCCCTGATGTCCATGAGGTAGCCAATTATGTAAAGGCTTTGGAGTATGGATTAGCCCGTCTCAAAAAACTTCCCATGAGCTTGCGGTTGATCCGGGAAGTACATGAACGCCTCATGCGAGGTGTGCGTGGTGACCGCCTAACCCCAGGGGAGTTTCGGCAATCTCAGAACTGGATCGGGCCACAAGGTTGCACCTTGATGGATGCAACCTACGTCCCGCCCCCTGTCGAGGAGATGCACGAGGCCTTGAAAGACTTCGAGCAATACCTCCACGCCCCATCGGCTCTGCCGCCGCTGATCCGCCTAGCCTTTCTCCATTATCAGTTTGAAGCCATCCATCCGTTCTTGGATGGCAACGGGCGCATCGGACGACTCCTACTGACCCTCCTGCTGTGCAACGACGGGATACTGCCAGCGCCTTTACTTTACCTGAGTGCCTATTTTGAGCGATACCGCAATGACTATTATCACCTTTTGCTTGCGGTGAGCCAAGCCGGAAGCTGGACGGACTGGATCATCTTTTTTCTTCGTGGCGTTGCTGAACAGTCGCGGGACGCGATCAAACGTTCCCACCAGCTTCTTGATCTCTGGCAACAATACCGACGCAACCTCCAGTCCGCGCGCGCCTCAGCTTTGCTACTTCAATTGGTGGACGAATTGTTTTCCTATCCGGCGATCACCATCGGCCAAGCTGCTAAGCGACTCAAAGTTACGCACCGATCGGCACAGCTTAATGTCGAGAAACTGGTTCGGATGCGTATCCTGAAGGAAGCGACAGGCAAGAGGCGCAACCGGGTCTTCGTCGCACCGGACATTGTCCAAGTCATTGAGGCGCCGCGAGCACACTGAGTAAGATTGTCTCAACGGAGGGGTTCACCCCACTGGACTGTGCTGAAATTGTGCTACAAGCGCCTGGAAAGGACTGGAACGGCTGGAAGAGACCGACATAGATGGAATCTCTCTAACTCCGCGATCGGCTAGGTTTTATGGGAGACCAGACCGCCAATCACGGAGTTAGAGCGTTGTTGATTTTGGGGTGAGTGACGGGTTTCGAACCCGCAACCTCTGGAGCCACAGTCCAGCGCT
>CAZKHY010000154.1:0-7104 GCA_964552455.1 uncultured Nitrospira sp. | reverse complement strand
CTCCTCCCTCTTGCCTCGGATTGCCAGATATGGCATCATGCTACCCCTCGGATTTTTTACTCTTGATGTTTGGAGTCATTGAGGTGGCGAACCTCTTGGAATACGTGGGCTCCATCCATATCTTTCTCGGGCCTTACCGCGGGAACCCCATCGCGCTCTACCTCAAGCGGATGGAGCACAGCTGCGCGATCGGCCCCCAGGCCTATCCGTGGAATGACGTGGTAGGAAAAGGCGAGACTCCGAACAAAGCGGCCGCCGATTTCGAGGAGAAGTGGAAGGCCAAGGGACTCTCGCCCGACATGTATACGGGGCCTGCCTGGGAAGGCGGGATCAAGCCGGAAAAGCCGGCCCCCCCCAAACCGCCCGCCGCCCCCAAGCCCGCAGCCGCCGCTCCCGCCGCTGCGCAACCACCGGCCGCCACCGACGCTGCCGCTACGGCAAGCCCGACGACCCCGGCCGGGGAATCCAGCTAGACTTCCCCTTCCGCCGCTCCCCTCGGCGCGGCCGGCTGGCTCATGTGGGCCATGCGGCTGTGCTTCATCCCGTACCCCGCATAGATCGCGGTCCCGATTACCGTCCAGACCGCAAACCGCACCCAGGTCAGTCCCGGCAGGAAGGCCATCAGCCCGAGGCAGGCTGCCATGCCCAGCAGGGGAGTCCAGGGCATGAAAGGGACGCGAAAGGGCCGCGGATGGGTGGGCCTGGTCCTCCGGAGCACCAGCACCCCCACGCACACCAGGGCGAAGGCGAAGAGGGTGCCGATGTTGGTCATGTCCGCCGCTTCCCCGATCGGGACCAGCGCCGCCAGCACCGCCACCGCCAAGCCCGTGAGCAGGGTCGCATGGTGCGGGGTGCCGTACCGGGGATGGACGGCCGAGAGCCAGGGGCCCAGCAGTCCGTCACGGGACATGGCGAAGAAGACACGGATCTGCCCGATCATCATCACGAAGAGGACGCTGGTGATGCCGGCCAGGGCTCCAACGGCGACGAGGGCCGCGCCCCAGCGGAACCCGACCACCCGAAGCGCCTCGGCCACCGGGGCATGGACGTCGATCTGCTGATAGGGGACCAGCCCGGTCAGGACCGCCGCCACCAGCACGTACAGCAGGGTGCAGATGCCCAGCGAGGCGATGATGCCGATCGGCAGGTCGCGCTGCGGATTGTGCGCCTCTTCGGCCGTCGTGGACACGGCGTCGAACCCGATATAGGCGAAGAACACGATCGCGGCGGCGGCGCCGACCCCTGCAAACCCGTACGGGAGGAACGGCGACCAGTTCGCCGGCTCCACCGACCAGAGGCCGACGGCGATGAAGAACAGCACGACCGCCACCTTCACCACCACGATGATCCCGGTCGTGCGCGCGCTCTCCTTGACGCCGAGCACCAGCACCGCCGTGACCAGCAGCGAGATGACGGCGGCCGGCAGATTGAGAAAGCCACCCTCCACCGAGCCGGGCGGATGGGAAGCCCAGACCGGCAGTTCCAGCCCGACCAATTTGAGGATGTTGTTGAAGTAGCCGGACCAGCCGATCGCCACTACCACGCAGGCCACGCCGTATTCCAGGATCAGGTTCCAGCCGGTGATCCAGGCCAGAAACTCCCCCAGCGTCGCGTACGAATAGGTGTAGGCGCTCCCGGCCGCCGGGATCATGGCGGCGAATTCGGCATAGCAGAGCGCCGCCAGGGCGCAGGTGAGACCGGAGAGGATGAACGAGAGCACGATCCCCGGCCCGGCGCCGGGCCGGTGCGCATCGCCGACCACCGCCGTTCCGATCAGCACGAAGATGCCGGTCCCGATGATCCCGCCGATGCCGAGCGCGGTCAGATCCCACACCGTCAGGCTTTTCTTCAGCCGGTGCTCGGGATGGTTGCAGTCGTCCAGAATCTGCTCGATGGATTTGGTCCGGAGGAACGGGTTAGCCACGAGAAGCCCGGCGATGAATGATGAACGAGGAACGATGAATTGCAGAACCCGCGTTCCTCATGCTGGATTCGGCGTTCATCGTGATCTTGAGGAGCGGGCGGCCTTGAGAAAGGCCTGAAACAGCCGGCGCTGGACGGCATCGCGGTCATAGAGAAACTCCGGATGCCACTGGACGCCGAGCAGGAAGGCGTGCCGCGGGGATTCAATGGCCTCGATGACACCGTCCGGGGCCGTCGCACTGGCCACCAAGGACGGCGCCACCCGCTTGACCGATTGATGATGGGAACTGTTGACGCGAATCCTGGCCCCTCGCGTGATCCGTCGGAGCAGACTGTGCGGCGCCACCCGCACCACGTGGGCCGGCTTCGTCGCCGGTCCCTTCGCCCGATGGGCCAGCGCCGAGGGGAGCTGCGACGCGATGTCCTGCACCAGGCTCCCTCCGAAGGCCACGTTGAGCGCCTGCATCCCGCCGCAGATGCCCAAGACGGGAAGGCCGGCGTCGGCGGCCAACCGCGCCATCGCCAACTCGAAGTCGGAGCGCTGGCGGCTCATGACCCGGTACTTGAAGCGCTGACGCTCCCCATAGAGGCCGGGCGGCAGGTCCGGACCGCTGCCGGTGAGGAGCAGGCCGTCCACCCCCTTCAGCAACTGCCGCCGGAGGGAGGGATCGGCTGCAAGCGGAAGGATGAGGGGAACCCCGCCGAGGTCTTCGACCGCGCGGACGTAGCGCGCCCGCAGGAAATAGGTGGGCTCGCGGCCGCCCATGTCCTCCCGATCGCCCGCATTGAAATCCGGGGTGACCCCGATGACAGGCTTCATTTATTTGGAGGTCTCGCCCCCGTCTTTGCCCGGCGGCACGCCCAGGAAGCGGACCGCCTTGTCCCCCTTCAAATGGTCGGGCGTAATCACGTAGGTCCCGTAGACGCTGGTGCCCCAGACCGCCATCGCCGCATCGTTGTCCCCGCCGGAAAAGACCCAGGTCAAGCCGCCGGTCACCCCGCCGAGCACGGCGAAAACGACCTTCGCCGCGCCGTAGGGAATGGTCAGGAGCCAACTGGCCGCCTGAAGGCCGGCGCCGGATGCGCTGGTCTGCGACGGATCATCGGTCGAGGCGCCCGACGATTTCGCGGCGGCCTCCTGGGCCCACCCGGCTTCGATCACGGCCAGATGAGCGAAGGCCAGGACCAGCACGATCGCCAGCCCTTTCATCCATCGCCGTCGAAACCCGGCCGGCTTCCCGTTCAAAGATTCCCCATGGAATGTGTGCACGTGCGCCTCCTCCTTCGTTCCGGTTTCATTGTCCGTACGCTTTGACTCCGGACGGATGATTGCCTCATGACCCCGCGCACCAAGCGCGACGGCATAGTCCCTTCTTGTCTTATAGCAAATTCGACGACGGATGCAAACCCCATCTTTCCTGAAATGATGAATGAGGAATGCTGAACGATGAATGAACGGAATTATAGCCCATATTTCTCAGCCGCCTTCCGCATTCATCATTCAGCGTTCATCTATTCTGCATTTCGAGGCAGGTCCAGCTCGGCGAGAATCTGAGCCTTGATCCGGTCCGCCTGTTGCGGCAGGGCTCGGCCCACCTCGCCGGTCAGGGCGCCGGCTTGAATCGTCCGGTTCTCCTGTTGAAGGCCGGCCTCGATCGCCAGGTCGAGTTTGAGCGAGCAGATCGCCTGTACGAAGAGGTCCTGCGCACGGCTCTCGTAGCCGCTTCGCTCCGCCTCCGGAACCGCCGACAGAGCGGCCCTCAACCAGGGGTCAAGGCCGGTGGCCTGCCGGGCGCGGACAAGTTGCTCCTCCTCCATCTCAACCGCCACCTGGACCCCGCCCTTCCAACTCCGCTTCTTGACGTTGAACACACAGACAACGTGCGACGGATGGGCGTCGACCGGCTCCGGTCCGAAGAACAACGTGACGCGGTATTGAGGATTCTGCGGGACTGGTGCTGAGGACATAGAGCCTACCGGAGGGAGACCGGTTGAACCTTCTTCGGCAGAGAGAACCGCTAGGGCATGAACTTGACCATGTAAGCTGAGAGCTCAACGGCCATGTCTTTCAAATTCGGCTTGAACATCCAGTAGCTTTCGGTCTTCTCGTGCCGCCCTTTCCAGACAATCGACCCATCTCTGACATCAATCACACGAAGCCCCAGCGCCACTTTGCCGACCTTACTCCCTTCTGCTTTGCTGTATTCCCAGGCGTTCACCTTGACCACCAGCAGCGCTTCGGTCTGTAAGACCTGCCCCAGTTTGGTCACCGTCTCTTTGTCCGGCTGCCCCACGGTCTCCAGTCTGGTCAGGAGGCCGGTCACAGCGTCCGTCGTTTCTTTCGAAGCCCGGACGACCGAGTTGACCTGCTCCGGTCCGATGACTTTTTCGAAGCGATCCGACCCCTTCAGCGCCTTCGCAACCGCTTCGTAGGCCGGTTCCCTCGCTCCTTCATAGGCGCCGACGATCGGCGGCAGAACGGCAATGGATTTGGGATGAAACTTGTCCGCACCGGGGCCCGTCCACATCTCCTGCAAACTCCCGCAGCCGCCCACAAGAACGGCCGTGAGCAGGAGCCACTGCAAGAGGTGCGCGGCATTCCGCCTTTCGTTCATGATCCATCCCTCCGTTGAGGCGCACGTCTGTTTCACGCTCGGCGCGTCCTCGCGGTCCTTATGCCACAGGGTTCCGGGCCTTGCAAGGGATTTGTGGTAGAATGCCGGCACCATGATCGAGCCCGGTGCGCATCATCACCGCGTCAGCCAGATTCAGCAGGCCCTGCGCGAGACGCCGGGCCTGGGCGGCTGGCTCTTCTACGACTTTCGCGGAAGCGATCCCCTGGCCTACCGGGTGCTCCTGCTGGACCCAACCAAACACGTGACCCGCCGCTGGTACTACTGGGTTCCGGCCCAGGGGACTCCGGTCAAGCTCACCCACAAGATCGAGCCCCGCGTTTTGGATGAACTGCCCGGCGAGGCTTTGCCGTACATGTCCTGGCAGTCGCTCGGGGCCTGTCTGTCGCGCATTCTGGGAGGCGTCAAGCGGGTGGCCATGCAATACTCCCCGATGAACGCCGTTCCTTACATCTCGCGGGTGGACGCGGGGACCATCGAGCAGATCCGAGGCTACGGGGTCGAGGTCGTCACCTCCGCCGACCTGGTTCAGCGCTTCGAAGCGGTTTGGGACGACCGCCAACTGGCCTCCCACCGCGACGCGGCCGAAAAACTCCGCGTGATCGTGGATGAAGCCTTTCAACACGTCGGCGCCATGGTCGCGGCACGCAAGGACCTGACCGAGTACGGCCTGCAGCAGTACATCCTCTCGCGCATCAAGGAGCACGGCCTGATCACCTCCAGCGCGCCGATCGCCGCGGTCAACGAGCACAGCGCCAACCCCCATTACGGGCCGCCGTCGACGGGCTCGGCCGTCGTCGCGGAAGGGGATTTGATGCTGATCGACCTCTGGGCCAAGCGGCCCGAGCCGGGGAGCGTGTACGCGGACATCACCTGGACCGGCTACGTCGGTCGGACCGTGCCCTCCAAACAGAGCGAGGTCTTTTCAGCCATCCGGGAGGCCCGCGACGCCGCCCTTGAGTTCGTGAAGGCCCGCGTGGCGACCGGCGACTTTCCCTGCGGCTGGGAAGTGGATGAGGCCTGCCGCAACGTGATCCGCAACGCGGGGTACGGCGAGAAGTTCCTGCACCGCACCGGCCATTCGATCGGCGAAGAAGTCCACGGGAACGGGGCCAACATCGACAACCTGGAAACGCAGGATAAACGGCGCCTCCTGCCGCGCACCTGCTTTTCCATCGAGCCCGGCATCTACCTGCCGGGCCAGTTCGGCATCCGCAGCGAGTTGGATGTATACCTGGCGGATCGCGAGGCCATCGTCTACGGCCAACCGTTGCAGACGGCCATCGTACCGATCCTGGAATAGAGCATTCAGCTATCAGCGGTCAGCCTTCAGCTTGAGAGCTCCGGGCCGATGGCTGAATGCTGAAAGCTGGCTGCGCACTTCGCTTGACACCGTCCAGGCCCGCCAGATACAGTCTGCACAGAGGAAACAAGAGGCCCTTAGCGGTCAGCCTTCGGCTTTCAGCAGCGCACGACCCAAGGCTGACGGCTGAGAGCCGAACGCTCAATGTACTGAAGGATTGCAACCATGTTCGGCACACTCGGTTTTTCTGAGCTCATCATCATCCTGGTCATCGTCCTGATCATCTTCGGAGCCGGTCGCCTGCCCCAGATCGGCGAGGGACTGGGCAAGGCGCTGAAGGGCTTCAAGAAAGAAGTGCACGAAGCGCCGCCGCCGCTTGATCCAAACGCCCCGCCTGCGCCCGATGCCCAGGCTCCCGGAGCTCCACCGCAACGAATCGAAGATGCGCAGGTGGTCCAAGCCCAGGGCGCACAGGCGGCCCAGACTCAGGCTGCACCGAAGCCGACGGCTCCCTACCAGCCAGGGCCGGAACTGACTCCCGGCACCACCGCGGCACTCATGGCCTCGGCGGCGCCGCAAATGTATCAGCCGCCCCAATCGAAAGGTTCGCCCAAGGGGGCCCCCTCCGCTCAGCCGGTCGCACAGCCGACAGCCCAGGGTGCTGCTCCGGCCGGACAGGCGCCGCCTACGGCGCAAACGATGGAGGAACGTCAGGCGCAGGTCCCGACGCCCCGCGCGGCGTATCCGCCCCTCCCCCCCTCCGCCCAAGGCAAGGCGCCGCCCAAGCGGCCGTCGGCCATCGTCAACAAGGATGCGGTCGCCCGGGTCCAGGCCCAGCAGGCCGCCCTCAAGGCCAAAGCCGCGCCAAGCAAGGCTCCGTCTCCTCAAGACATGCAGAGCCTCGGCGAGGGTCTTGGGGATGCGTTGCGAACGTTCCGCCAGGCGGTTTCGGACGTCCGTGGCGCGATCGACCCGGAGATGCGCACCATCCAGGCGGAGATGGACGCGGCGCAAAAAGAACTCGAACAGTCGATCGAAGCGGCCAAGGAAATGCCGGCCGTACAAGAAGACCCGCCCAAACAAACGTAGCCGGTCATTCGTCATTCGTCACTCGTCATTCGTCCATGGTCAAGGAAAGGCGCCTCCGCTCCTTCACCGCGATCCTGCTGTGTGGGCTGCTCGGAGGATGCTATGGCGATGAGTCACCTGCCAGGCCCGACCTGATCCTGCCGCCCCTTGTTCGAC
>CAZKHY010000153.1:0-7120 GCA_964552455.1 uncultured Nitrospira sp. | reverse complement strand
CTCGAACCGAAGGACATGGAGTGGCTCGGCAAGGGAGTTCTGGGGGTCGAGTGGTCCGACGGACACAGGGGGGTCTATCCGGTCCGCTATCTCCGGCAGCACTGTCCTTGCGCCGCTTGCACCGACGAATGGACGGGGGAGTTGCGGATCAAGCCGGACGATATTCCCATGTTCATCGCGGTGAACGATGTCGAGCCGGTCGGCCGTTACGCCTTAAAGTTTACCTTTAGCGATGGCCACGACACCGGCATTTTTTCGTATAATTTTCTTCGCAAGATCTGTCAGTGCGATCTCTGTGTTCCGGTGAAGCCGGAGGAGCCGAAAAGCCGGCGGCTGCTCTAACTCGTTCGTCTCGTTCTGGAGCTCCTGTGATGACCGTCGCGCCCTTTCTCGATCACAGCAGGACCCTCGGCCTGGTGGGCCCTGTTCGATGAACGGTCCTTCCACTGGCGCGGCCAGACTCAACAAAGCTCCGTTTCTCTTATTCGTCGTGCTGGCGCTCGCCCCGGCTGCCTGCGGGCCGCCGTTCGTCCTGCCGCCTCTGGAACATCAGAAGCAAAGCATTGCGAGTGGAGACATCCGGCTCCGCGCCCTCAGCAGCAAGGCTTTCCTTGAGACCTGGGGCCAGCCGACCTATACCCACCGAGGGGTGACGCAGTTCTTCCCGTTGAAGAACGGCAACTACATTCCGCGTTTCCGGGTGCCGCTTGGTGAGCCCCCGCCCGGGTGGGATTCCGCCGCGGTGTTGGATGAAGCGCTGTTTCTGGCTTATGCGGATCGGGGAGAGTTGCTGGGCTTCATCGATAACTGCCTGGTCTATCGCGAACACCTGTCAGCCGAGCAGATCCTGGCGGTCGTGAAACAGTGGAAGAGCGAGGAGCTGTCTCGGACAGGCCTGGAGAAATCGTTGCCTGCTCCTCAGTAGCTCGTTCACCCGGCGTCAAACATTTCTATGGACCAACGGCCCCTCAACATTCTCATGATCTCACCGGAAGCCGTTCCCTTTGCCAAGACCGGGGGACTGGCTGATGTGGTGGGGGCCTTGCCGAAGGAACTGGCCAGGCTGGGGCATTCCGTGCATGTAGTGATCCCTCGCTACGGCACGATTGACGGGGCGCAAGGCTTCAAGGAATGGAGGCGCCTGACCGTCCCGACCGCCGCCGGACCGGTCGAGGCGATCATCGAGCAGGCCACGCTCCCGGGTTGCGGGGTGCCGGTGCTGGCGGTCCGGCATGATCCCTACTTCAACCGTGCCGGTCTTTACCAGGAGTCCGGCCAGGACTATCCCGACAATTTGGAGCGCTTTGCCTTCTTCTCCAGGGCTGGGCTGGAGTTGATCCCGCTGTTGAGCCGGGAGACAGGCTGGGCTCCGGACCTGCTGCATGCGCACGACTGGCAGACCGCCCTCAGCCTCGTGTACCTGCGGACGCTGTATGCGGGACAGCCGGCTTTCAAGGACATCGGGACGCTCTTCACCGTCCACAACATCGGCTATCAAGGGCTTTTTCCCGCGGCGGACTACTGGAAGACCGGGTTGGGGCCGGAGCTTTTTACGCCCAAGGGACTGGAATTCTACGGTTCCCTCAATCTGCTCAAGGGCGGGTTGCTCTTCGCCGACCTGCTGACGACGGTGAGCCCCGCCTACGGTCGTGAGATCCAGACGCCCGAGTTCGGCTTCGGTCTCGATGGAGTCCTGCGGGAACGGCGGGATCGGCTGGCGGGGGTGGTGAACGGCATCGACGTGGAGCTGTGGAATCCGGCGGCCGATCCGCATTTGCCCGGCCGCTATTCCGCGACGGATCTCACGGGCAAGCGGGCGTGCAAGAGCGCCTTGCAGCGCGAGTTGGGCCTGCCGGTCCGGGATGTCCCGCTGCTGGGGATCGTCTCGAGGCTCACCGAGCAGAAAGGGCTGGACCTGGTCGCAGAAGTCCTGCCGGAGCTCGTGGAGCTGGACCTGCAGGTGGTGCTTCTGGGGACCGGCGATCCCGCCATGGAGGCGCAGTTTCGTTCGCTGCAGGCTCAATTTCCGGAGAAAATCGGGTTGCGCATCGGGTTCGATGAAGGGCTGGCGCACCGGATCGAGGCGGGGAGCGATATGTTTCTCATGCCGTCCCGTTATGAGCCCTGCGGCCTGAGCCAGTTGTACAGCCTGCGCTACGGGGCCGTGCCGATCGTGAGACGGACCGGGGGGCTGGCTGATACGGTCCTGCCCTATTCACCGCACGCCGTCAAGGAAGGGCGCGCCACCGGGTTTCTGTTCGGCGAACCGACGAAGGAGGCGTTCCTGACCACCATCCTGCTTGCCCTCCGTGTCTATGAGCAGCGGGAGGAGTGGCGATCGTTGATCAAGGCCGGCATGGGGACGGATGTGTCCTGGGCCAAGTCCGCCCGCGCCTATGCGGACTTGTACCGCAGGGTGTTGGATCTTCGTGAGTAGCCGAGGGGTGACGTTTACCTGTTCGGGTGAAGAGTCTCTTCTTCGTACTGGGCAAAGAGGCGCTTGGCTTCCGGATGCAGCGCAGCCCCGGCTCCGTGGGGAATGCCCACCGAGCGGAAGAGCGGCGTCAGTTTCCCGTTGGGATGCAGATAGCCGGCTCGCAGGGGCACGGACCGGCGGTGGTGCCGGATGAGGTGGCAGGGCGTGGGTCTGATGCTGGTCAACCAGTCGGCGATGTCCTGGGGGTTGCCGATGGAGGCCGAGAGCAGCAGGAGTTTGGCCTGGGTCGGGCAGAAGATGATGGTTTCTTCCCAAACCACCCCCCGTTCCGGGTCCGCGATGTACTGGGACTCATCCATGATGACAAGCCCCAGGGTGTCCAGGCGCACGTCGATCTCGCCGCCCGCCGCGTCGTAGAGCAGGTTCCGCAAAATCTCCGTGGTCATGATCAGGAGCGGGGCCTGGGCGTTGTCCCGCCGGTCACCCGTCAGAATCCCCACGCGATCCGCTCCGAACAGGCGGGAAAATTCCGTGAACTTCGTGTTGGAAAGGGCCTTGAGCGGGGAGGTGTAGATGACCGTGCGCTCCGCTTCGATGGCCCGCTTCGTCGCCTCGATCGCGACATACGTTTTGCCGCTGCCGGTGGGCACGCTGACGATCACGTCCGTGGTCGCCAGGTGCGCGAGGGCTTCCTCCTGCCAGGCGTCCGGCACGAAGGGTTTGGGCTCCGGCACCCCGATCCCTTCCAGGAACGCCGTGAGATCGGTCGGCGGCTCGGTCGGTTCCGGCTCAACCTGATGAGCCGGCTGAGGGGCCTGCTTGGGCCGGGACCGTTGGACCGGCCCGGTCCGTTGGACAGCCGGCTCCGGCTTCTGCCTGGGACGTGCTGGCGGTTGCGGCAAGGGGCCTTCCTGCATCAGGGCTTGCAGGTCCGATTCCAGCCCGGCCCGGTTCTCGCTTGTCTGTCGCAGCAAGGCCTCGATCAAGCGGCGCTTGCCCAGCCGGAAGTGGCGGGAGATGCGGCCCCGTGCCAGCCGGTGCAAGCGGCTCACCGGTTGCTGCGCGAGCAATTTTTCGAGTTCCTCAGTGGTCATGGCTTCCTAGCAAGTCTGTCAAGCCTGAAAGTCCTAAAGTCGTCAAGTCTTGGACGTTCGACTTTGAGACTTTCTGACTTTGCGACGTCTTCACGGCAATTCTTCGAGGACGCCCCGCCGCAATAGCTTGATCGCTTTGCTGGCCGTGTCCGCCAGGCCCGGGTGAGTCCCGCGCAACTGATGAACCTGGGACAGGTATTCGAGGGTCCGGGCCAGGAGGCGATAGATATCCCCTTCCGCCATCGTGGTGATGCGGCAGAGGCCGATCCAGGTGAGGGCGGGATCGCCGATCCAGCGCTCCGTCAACGCGGCGACGTCCGCGCGCAGCAGGGGCGGATCCTCGTGCGGGGCCAGCGATTCGGCCAGCTGGCGGACCTGGCCCAGCAAAGAGGCCAGGCCGGGACTCATGCGGGGAAAGGAGCCTGGCCGGTCGTCATCGTGCGCGATGCTGGCCATGATGCCGGCCAGGATCTGGGGCTCGATGCCGCTGAAGGCGTCCGCGCGGATCAATTCGGTGATGAGGAGCGAATGGTCGATGCGGATCAACCGCGCCCATTCCCCCACGTCGGTGAGGTGGCAGGTCGGCGTGAGGTAGCCCAATTGCTGCAGCACCTCGGTCCGCTTTTGGAACTTGTGCCAGAGACCCGTGTGGAGCGCCTGGATGGTCTTGGTGTGCCGGTGCATGTCCTGGCGGAGGCGCAGGGCGGCCGCATGGTCTTTCTGGCAGGAGGGGCGGGAGGGACAGGTGGGACAGGGAAACTCATCGGTCAGGGTCTGGACGATCTCGCCTTCCTCCGGTTCTTCCTGCACGAGGATGGGCAGGACCGGCATCCGGGCGGGCAGTTCCGAGGCCTGCCGGATCAAGTCCTCCAGACTCAAGGGCGTGCACCAGGGATAGACCTGGGCTTCCTCCACCTCGAAGGTGCGGTCGAAGACCTGCGTCACCGCCGAGGCGGGACATTCCGTGACGGCGCCGCCGGGGCGCAGAACGGTCAGCGTCGGGCTTTTTTGCCCCTTGCTCCGGTACTGGCGAAGCACGATCCCGCGCCCCTTCGGCAGCCCGATCACGCGGCCCGGCGTCAGGAAATGCAGGCGGGCCGCCAGTTCGGGCGGCTCGCGGTGCCGGATCCCCGCTTGGCGGGTGTGCACGCGATGGGCCTTTTGTTTTCGCGCATGGTCGAAGATCTGCCACTGGGTGATCCAGTCCGTGCAAACGCGGGGGCCGTAGGGCTCCATCTGGACGTGCAGTTGATCCAGCTTGCCTTCCAGTTGCTCGGCGCGCCGGTTGAGCTGGAACTGGGCGAAGCTCCTGGCCAGGATCGCCTGGATCTGGTCCAGCGGATGGGCCTTGAGCAAGTTCAAGACCATGGGGTAGGTGATCACGAACTGACTGTCGATCGGCTCCGGCTGCCCGGTGAGGCCTTTCGTGATCACGCCCAGATCGATGTAGGGGGAAGGGGTGACGACGGCGAAGCCGACCAGGTCCTTGCCCCGGCGGCCGGCCCGGCCCGCGAGCTGCTGAATCTCCCCGATCGTCAGGTCGGTGAAGTCCCTGGTCTTCCGGACGCTCGATTGGGTGAGCACCACGGTCCTGGCCGGAAAGTCCACGCCGGCCGCCAGCGTGGTGGTGGCGAAGACCGCGTCCAGACAGCCCTGCCGCATCAGTTCCTCGATCGCGATCTTCCAGGAGGGGAGGTGTCCCGCATGGTGGGCCGCCACCCCGACTCGCGGGACGACCGGCAGGAGAGGATGTTCGGCGATGCTGGGATATTGCTCGACGACCTGCGCCAGGGCCGACGCGATGGCTTCTTGCCTGGCGGGCGGCAGGTGGGTCTGGCTCCGCTGGAAGGCCTGCATGGCCTCGTCGCAGGCGCGGCGTGAAGTCAGGAAGACAATGGCCGGGGTCAGGTGCTTCTGGCGCAGGGCTCCGATCAGGTCAACCGGATGAATCGAGGGGGGCATGCAGTTTCATTCCCTTGGAAATGGCCACGAGGCCTGATTCGGTCACCGTGAACCGTTTGCGGTCGGCCTCGAGGTCGTAGCCGATCTCGGTCTTCGGAGGGATGATCACGTCCTTGTCGATGATCGCACGTTTGATCCGGGCATGCTCGCCGATGACCACGTTCTCCATGACGACGGACTCCCGCACGTCGGCGTGGTCCTGGACCCGCACGTTGGGGGAAAGGACCGAATTCTGGACCCGGCCTCCGGAAATGATGCAGCCTCCGCAGACGATCGAGTCCAGGGCGACCCCCATCCGGCCTCCGTCGAAATCCTGGGCGAAGACGAACTTGGCCGGAGGATTCTGGCCCTGGTAGGTCCGGATCGGCCAGTTCTGATCGTAGAGGTTGAAGAGCGGGTCCACCGCCACCAGGTCCATGTTGGCTTCCCAGTAGGCGTCCAGCGTGCCGATGTCGCGCCAGTACTTGACCGCTTTCCGGTTCTCGTCCTGGAACTTGAACGCGTAGACGCGGCGCTGCTCGATCATGCGGGGGATGATGTTGCGTCCGAAGTCGTGCAGGGAATCGCGACTGGCGTCTTCCAGGAGATGCTCTTTGAGCACCTCGGTGCGGAACAGATAGATGCCCATGGAGACAAAAGCGTGGGCCGGGTCGCCGGGAATGGGGAAGGGTTGCTTCGGCTTCTCGTCGAATCTCAGAATGCGGCAGTCCTCGTCCACCCTGATCACGCCGAACCGGCTGGCCTCCGCGAGCGGGAACTCGATGGCGCCCACGACGGCGTCGGCCTGCTGGGCGATGAGGAAGTCGTACATGTCCGCATAGTTCATCTTGTAGATGTGGTCGCCGGCCAGGATCAGCACGAACGTCGGCTGTTCGTTCTCGACCAGAAAGAGGTTTTGATAGACCGCATCGGCGGTGCCCCTGTACCAATCCTCGCTGATCCGTTGCTGCGGAGGAATGGAGGCGATGAACTCGCCCAGTTCGGGGTTCAGGATGTTCCAGGCGGTTCTGATGTGGCGGTCCAGGGAATGGGACTTGTACTGGATCAGGACGGCGACCCGCCGGAGGCCGGAGTTGAGGCAGTTGCTGAGGGTGAAATCGATGATGCGATACTTGCCGCCGAACGGAACGGCCGGCTTGGCCCGGTGAAGGGTGAGGGGGTAAAGCCGCTCACCCTTGCCCCCGGCCAGCACCATGGTCAGGATGTTGCGCATGACGGATGAATTGTAACAGGACGAGCCTGAAATAGGAAGGACGGCATGGCTTGGGAGCGGGCCGAAGCGGTTGCGGGAGATTGACAGAACGGTCCTGTGGGATGATACTAGCCGGGTTGCTCAGCGCATGTATCTGGCGGTGTTTGGTTAGGGGAAAGAGCACGGGCGGTAAAAGAACTCTCCGCGCCCAGTTGATCGAAGGGTGCGGTCCAACCGGAGAATCTAAGCCCACTGGAGGCAAAAAACTTCTCCCGGCGCATGTGATCGGAGCGCCGGGCTCTAGCAAGCTTGGTATGGAGGGAGCCGATGGCGAGGGCAGTCGTGGCCAAGAAACTCGTGCGCAAGTCGGACCTGTCGAAAGACGGTCAGGCCAAGTCCGTGCTCCAAAGCCTGCTCTGGCGGGTGGACCGGCTC
>CAZKHY010000152.1:0-7235 GCA_964552455.1 uncultured Nitrospira sp. | reverse complement strand
GCGACGAGAACGAGACCTGCCAGAAGGACAAGGAAGGGCACAGCCGCTGGCTGGTGGCGAAGCGGATGGAGCGGATCGAATACAAGGTCCTGGTGATGAGCAACAAAGGCGGGGTGGGCAAGAGCACCGTCACCACGAACCTGGCCGTCAGCCTGGCCTTGAAGGGGCACGAGGTCGGCATCTGCGACATGGACATCCACGGTCCCAACATTCCCAAGATGGTCGGGGCCGAGGGACAGAAGCTGAAGGTTAGCACCTCGGGGGGGATCATCCCCTATCAGGCCTACAACCTCAAGATCGCCTCCATGTCCTTCCTCCTGCAGAATTCGGACGATCCCATCATCTGGCGGGACGCCTACAAGTACGAATTCATCAACCAACTGCTGGGGGGGGTGGAATGGCAGGACCTGAACTTCCTGCTCGTGGACCTGCCGCCGGGGACCGGCAACGAATCGGTCACCACGATCGATTTGATCGGCAACGTGAGCGGCTGCGTGATCGTCACGACGCCGCAGGAGGTGGCGCTGCTGGATTCACGCAAGTCGGTGACCTTCGCCCGGGACAGCGAGATTCCGATCATCGGCATCGTGGAAAACATGAGCGGGCTGGAATGTCCGCACTGCCACGAGCACATCGAAGTCTTCCGGAAGGGCGGGGGCGAGGCCTCGGCCAACGACATGGGCGTGCCCTTCCTGGGCCGCATTCCGCTGGACCCGGAAGTCGTCACGCAGTGCGATGCGGGCGAGCCCTTCGCGATGTTCTATTCCGACACGGCCACGGCCGAGGCCTATCACACGATCGCCAACAAGGTCGAGGCGTTTTGCCGAAAGAGCGGATCGCTGCTGCGGGTCGGGCCGAAGCGGCACCACTAAAACAGTTATGAGTTTTTAGTTTTGAGTGTTGAGTTGCTCGGAACTGAGAACTGAAAACTTAACACTGACAACTGGATGAGCATGCAAGGATTGACGCCGTTAGAGGAAGCGCAGAAGACCGTCCTGGCCGCGACGCAGCCGCTGGGCCTGGAAAAAATCGGGCTGCTGGAGGCGCTGGGGCGCGTGCTGGGGGAGGACATCATCGCCGCCCGGGACAATCCCCCCTGGAACAATTCCGCCATGGACGGCTTTGCGGTCCGCGCCGAGGACATCAAGCAGGACCATGCCATCGCCAAGCTGGTCGAGCTGACCGTCATCGAGGACGTGCCGGCCGGCAAGGTGGCGACCAAGACGGTGGGGCCGGGCCAGGCCATCCGGATCATGACCGGGGCGCCGGTTCCGAAGGGCGCCGACACCGTCATCAAGGTGGAGGAGACCGAAGCCTCCGGCGACAAGGTCCGCATCTTCAAGCCGGAGCCGCGCGGGGCCAACGTCCGTCCGCAGGGCGAGGACGTCAAGAAGGGCGACTGCATCATCCCCAAGGGGACCAGGCTCCGTCCCGGCGAGGTCGGCATGCTGGCCATCCTGGCCAAGTCCTTCATCCTCGTGCACCAACGGCCCAGGGTGGCGATTCTGTCGACCGGCGACGAGCTGGCCGATCTGGACGAGCGGTTCGACGAGGACAAGATCATCAATTCGAACAGCTACGGCCTGGCGGCGGCGGTGCAGGAAGCGGGCGGGATTCCGATTCTCTTGGGCATCGCCAAGGACCAGCCGGCGGCCTTGAAGGAAAAGATCGCGCACGGGCTGAACGCCGACGTGCTGGTGCTGTCCGGCGGCGTCTCGATGGGCGACTACGACTTCACCAAGGCGGTGTTCAAGGAACTGGGCGCGGAGATGAATTTCTGGAAGCTGGCGATCCGGCCCGGCCAGCCGCTGGCCTTCGGCAAGATCCAGGGCAAGCTGGCCTTCGGGCTGCCCGGCAACCCGGTCTCCTCCATGGTCACGTTCGAGCAGCTCGTGCGGCCGGCCATGCAGAAGATGTCGGGGCAGAAGAACTACGGGCGCCCGGTCGCACAGGCTCTGTTCCAGGAAAAATTCTCCAAGCGCACCGACCGCCGCCATTTCCTGCGCGGAATCCTGAGCCGGGAGGAGGGCGTGCTGAAGGTCCGGACGACGGGCGACCAGGGCTCCGGCATCCTGACGTCCATGGTCAAGGCCAATTGCCTGATCGATATCCCGCAGGAAGTCGAACGGCTGAATCCCGGCGACACCGTGACCGTGCAGATCTTGAGCGCCGAACTCTGGGATCGCGAAGGCGTTCAGCCGCACGCCCACAGCGGCAAGCTCTCTTGCTGTTGAGGCGCTTGTGCGATTCTTGCGATTCACGCATCACGTGTAACGAGTAACGCCTTATGTCCATCCCCATCCTCTGCTTCGTCGGGCGGTCCAACAGCGGCAAGACCACGCTGATCGAGCGGCTGATCCCGGAGCTCGTGAGGGCCGGCTACCGCGTGGCCACGATCAAGCACGCGGGCCACGGATTCGACCTGGATACGGAAGGAAAGGATAGCTGGCGACACAAGCGGGCCGGGGCCAGCACCGTCATGGTGCTCTCGAAGGGCAGCCTCGCCATGTTCTCGGACGTGTCCGATCAGATCAAGGTGGAAGAGCTTCGGGACCGGTTCCTGGACTCTTCGATCGACCTGATCATTGCGGAGGGCTGGAAGAGCGAGGGGTACCCCAAGATCGTGATCTTGCGGGACCAGCTCGGCGAAGTACCGGTTGCGCCGGACGGGTTGCTGGCGGTGGTGTCCAACAACCCGGTCGATCTGGCGGTGCCCTGCCTGCATCCCGATGACATCACGGGGCTGAGCACGCTCATCATCCGTTCTTTCCCCAAGCGTTCGGAGGCATGATCCGCAAGCCCAAGGCCATCGTCATCGTGGCGATCCTCGCCGGCGCCGTGGCTCTGGGCGGGGTCGCCGTGCCGCTCACGAATCACCCCAAGTTCTGCGCCACCTGCCATAACATCCGTCCTTCCTACGAGAGCTGGGTCGCGTCGTCGCATAAAGACGTCACCTGCGTGGCCTGTCATGTCCGTCCAGGCGTGGAAGGCTTTGTCCATGACAAGGCCTATGCGGGCCTCAAGGACGTGGCGATCTATCTGTTCGGCACGCCGACCGATCCCCACAATCTGCAGGCCGCCGTCTCGTCGGACGTCTGCCTGGGCTGTCATCGCGCGGTCCTGCGCGTGTCGGAAGTGGCCGCCCGCGACCTTCCGCCTCCGGTGAAGGAGGTCGGGCTGATCATGAGCCACAGGAAGCACATGGAGGCCTTCGCCAAGAACGGGAAAGGGGAGGGCTGCACGACCTGTCACTCTCGGGTCGTGCACGAGAAGCCGATCAAGGGCTATCCGATCGTGATCCCGCGCGGACACGTGGCGGTGGATGGCCGGCCCTACTATCCGGATCATCCCGAAGGCACGAAGCTTCGGGCCGCGGCCATGGCCGATTGCTTCCGCTGCCATGACGGGAAGAGCACCCACGAGGGCAAGGTTCTCAGCAAGAAGTGCGAGACGTGTCACCTTCCCGACAAGATCGAGAACTTTCTGTTCGAGTAAACGATGAGTCATCAGCTCTCAGCCGTCAGCAATCTGTTTGCAGCGGGACTCCGAGAGCTGATGGCTGAAGGCTGACAGCTATGCCTCCCATCGTCGAAGTGAAAAACCTGACCAAACGGTTCGGCGACTTCACCGCCGTGGACGGGGTCTCCTTCGACATCCGCCAGGGGGAGATCCTGGGCTTGCTCGGCCCCAACGGGGCAGGGAAGACGACCACCATCCAGATGCTGCTGGGGATGATCACGCCGACCGCCGGATCGATCCACATGTTCGGGCTGGACTTGGCCACCCACCGAGAGGAGATTCTGAGCCAGGTGAACTTCTCCTCCACCTACATCTCGATGCCCTATTCGCTGACCGTGGAGGAGAACCTGAAAGTGGTGGCGAGGCTCTACGGGCTCTCGGAGGTCTCGCGGCGCATCGACGAAGTGGTCAAGAAATTGGAAATGGAGGAGTTTCGCGGCAAGGTCACCAGGCGCTTGTCCTCCGGCCAGATGACCAGGCTCACGCTGGCCAAGGCGATCCTGACCGAGCCCAAAGTTTTGTTTCTGGACGAGCCCACCGCCAGCCTGGACCCGGACATTGCACACAAGATTCGCAGCCTGTTGAAAGAGGTGCGCCAGTCGGCCGGCTTGAGCGTTCTCTACACGTCCCACAATATGAAGGAGATGGAAGAGATGTCCGATCGTATCATCTTCCTCCAGAGGGGCAAGGTCGTGGCCCAGGGCACGGCCCAGGAGATCACGGAGCGCTTCGGCCAGCGAGACCTGGAAGAGGTGTTCTTGAAATTGGCCAGGGAACAGTAGCCTGTCAGCTGAGAGCTGATGGCTGATAGCTGATGGCTTTGAAATGAAGATTCACCGCATTGCCGCCCTCGTCACGCGTCATCTCTACCTCTACAAGCGCAGTCTGCCCCGGCTCATGGAGATTTTCTACTGGCCCTTTCTGGATCTCGTGGTCTGGGGCTTCATCACGGTCTATCTGACGAAGTTCCAGGGGCAGTTGCCCGGCGTCGTGACCTTTTTCCTGGGCGCCTTGATCCTCTGGGATGTCCTGTTCCGGTCCCAGCAGGGGATCACGATCTCGTTCCTGGAGGAAATCTGGGCCAGGAACTTGTTGAACCTCTTTGCGAGCCCCTTGAAGCCCAGCGAGTTTCTGGCCGCCACCATGGTCATGAGCGTCTTCAAGGTGACGATGGTCTCGATCGTGATGGTGCTGGCGGCCTGGGCCTTTTATTCCTATAACGTGTTTATGATCGGGCTCTCGCTGGTTCCCTTCGTGCTCAACCTGATCGTGGCCGGTTGGATCATCGGCATCCTGACCACGTCGCTAATCATGCGCTTCGGGCAGGAAGCGGAAGTGCTGGCCTGGGGCATGGTGTTTCTGTTCCAGCCGATCTCCTGCGTCTTCTATCCGCTCGACGTGTTGCCGCACTGGCTCCGGGCGATCGCCTGGAGCAATCCGGCGGCGCATGTCTTCGAGGGGATGCGCGGCGTGCTGCAGGGAGGAGGGCTGCCCCTGATGCACCTGGCCTGGGCGGGCGGCCTGAACCTGCTCTACCTCACCCTCATGATCTTCTGGTTCCACTACACGTTCAACGTCTGCAAGGACAAGGGGCTGTTGGTGCGGGTTGGGGAGTAAGAGGCGGGTGAGCCAGACTCACGCTCCCGCGCCCCTCGGAATGACCCTTCCGGACTGTGCTGGGCGAAAGCCTTTTGACAGGTCTTCTTGCAGAGGGGTATGCTCCCCGTATCAACGAGGACTCACATGAAAAAACCTTCGAGGACGTTCCAGTTGGATTATTGGAAAGACGACCGGTGGTATGTGGGGCGCCTTCGGGAAATTCCCGGGGTCGTGAGCCAAGGGGCGACTCTGAAGGAACTGGAGGAGAACATTCAAGACGCCTACCGCCTCGTCATGACTGAGCGTCGTAGTGCTCGCCATCCCAAAGCGAAAACCAAAGTCATTGCGGTTCCTGCTTGAAGCGCCGGGAATTCATCCGAAAGCTGGAAGCGCTCGGATGCCGGCTCAAGCGGTCTGGAGCCAGGCACGACATCTACGAAAACCCCGGCACCGGTGACATTTCTTCTGTCCCACGCCATCAGGAGCTGGCGGACACCCTTTGTAAGGAAATTCTCAAGCAACTCAGATTCAAGCCCAAGCGCTAAGCGTCTTGTTCCACTACACGCTCAAATGTGCGTAAGGAAAAAGGGGCTGTTGGTGCGGGTGGGGGAGTAAGAGGCGGGTGGGGCCGGGTGGACACCTTCGCCGCAGAAGACACCTCCGGGCGCACCCAACTAAGCCTTGCCCGCTCGAAGCCTGTAAACTCGGCCGAAGCGGCCTCAAACAGTACAGGCTTCGCCCTTGCTTTCCAAGAGCAAGGGCGTGGGCTGTGGTAAGTTGTGTCCCGCGCCCTCCGGCGATAGGCGGCTCAGGTGTCCACCTGGCCCCGCACTAAGTTGGAAGGGTGATGAAGGAAGAATAAAGAAACGGAGCTGCAATGTCCTGAGCACAAAACGGCTCTGATGCACGCTTCAGCGGCCCAGCCCTTCACTCGCACCAATTTGGTGGGATGGAGATTGGCGGGGATAGGCTGACCGTACGTGCAGTGTTTGTCGCACGCCGGACCGTCGCAAATTCCTTGCTAAGTGCTGAAAAAGCTTTTAGGATTTGTCGCAACCGGAGTTCTCATTGGTGGAGATAGGTTGACCAGTCTACTCATAGTTAGACGACGAGAGGTGTTCGAACGATGTTGACGGATGCCCGGGAGTTTCCACCGCATGTCCAGAAGGTGTTGTCTTGGGCACGGTATCTCTACTGGGCCGAGCTTTGTCGCATCCGCCTTCTCGACGAAGGAGATTCGCTTCCCGACTCCCAACGGTGCGATCCGGGGTGGTATCGCTTCGCGCTCGTCTGCCAGTGGTATGGGAGCGAATGGGTCGTGATCGAGGGGTGGCAGGAGGCGAAGTTTCCTGATCCCGACGTGAACCTCCTCTTGCAAGCGTATCCTGACATGCTCCAAATGCTCAGGCGGTTTCGCAACGCGGTGTTTCACTTCCAACCGAGGGTCTGGGACAGCCGGGTGGACGACTTCATGGAGGCAGCGGAGGAGCACATTCCGTGGCTGCATTTTCTCCACCAGGAGTTCCTTCGCTGCTATTGGCAGATCACCCGCGCCGAGCGCCCAGGGGTGTACTCTCGCGATGACCTACGCACCGCTCTCAAGCATGTTGTCGGCTGGGTGCCCTATATCGAGCGGCCACAAGCGCCTCATCTTGGTGGGCGCGAGGTTCCAAGCGCAGATCACTCGAATGCGTTGGATGACAGGGAGCGGTTTCTAGCAGAGGCTCGTGAAAGGTTGCGGCGACATTGAAGGTTCGTCGTCTAACCCGCGCTTGCAGCGGACGGCGCTACCGCGCCACCGCTGAACCGCCAGGCCGTTAGAGGGCGCGAGCGGCCGATGCGCGGATTCCTGGCGTCGGTACGAGGATCTGAGTCAGGAACCGATTTGGTTAACCTCGTCGATTATCCTTCCGCCGCTCTCTGAGTAATTCCTGAGTCACGCTGGTCTTGCTCTTGAGCATACCGCAAACGCTGCGGATGTAGGCCTTCGTTACCGGCTGGAGCAGGATTTCATTGTCGCGCTCGATGAAGCAGACCTTGGTGCCTGGCTTGATGCCGTACTTTCGGCGGAGTTGTCGGGGAAGGGTAAGCCGACCGTTTGTGGTGACTCGCGCTGT
>CAZKHY010000151.1:2326-7273 GCA_964552455.1 uncultured Nitrospira sp. | reverse complement strand
TCTGAACCATGGCGCCAGCTTTTGATTCCATCGAACAGGCGATCAAGGACATCAAAAAAGGCCGCTTCATCATCCTGGTGGACGACGAGGACCGGGAGAACGAAGGCGACCTGGTGATGGCGGCCGAGAAGGTCACGCCCCAGGCCATCAACTTCATGGCCAAGCATGCCAGGGGCCTGATCTGTCTGGCCTTGACCCCGGAGCGGGTGGAAGAGCTGCAATTGCCGCCGCAGGCGGCCGAGAACACCGCCACCTTCGGGACCGCCTTTACGGTGTCCGTTGACGCGCGGCGCGGCATCACCACGGGTATTTCGGCCGCCGATCGGGCGACCACGATCCATACGGCCGTCGATCCCAAGAGCAAGCCGGCCGATCTGGCCAGGCCCGGGCACATCTTTCCCTTGAAGGCGCAGAAGGGCGGGGTCCTCAAGCGCGCCGGGCAGACGGAAGGATCGGTGGATCTGGCCCGGCTCGCCGGGCTTTATCCGGCCAGCGTGATCTGCGAGATCATGAACGAAGACGGGACGATGGCGCGGGTCCCGGAGCTGATCGAGTTCGCCAAGCGGCACAAGCTCAAGCTGGTGACGGTCAAGTCGCTGATCGAATACCGCATGCAGCGGGAAACCTTCATCAAGCGGGTGGCCAGCGCCAAGCTCCCGACGCTCTTCGGCGACTTCGAAGCCGTGGTCTTCGAAAACGAAGTGGACAGCGGCACCCACATCGCGCTGGTCAAGGGGCTGGTGGATGACGGCGCGCCCACGCTGGTGCGGGTCCATTCCGGCTGCCTGACGGCCGACGTGTTCGGGTCGCTCCGCTGCGACTGTCGGGATCAACTCCACCGCGCGATGGAGATCATCCAGAAGGAAGGGCGCGGCGTGCTGCTCTACCTGAACCAGGAAGGGCGCGGCATCGGTCTGCTGAACAAGATCAAGGCCTACAAGCTCCAGGATGAGGGGAGCGATACGGTCGAGGCCAACCTCCAACTGGGCTTCAAGCCGGACCTGCGCGACTACGGGATCGGGGCCCAGATCCTCGTGAACCTCGGCCTCCACAACATCCGGTTGATCACCAACAACCCACGCAAGATCGTCGGCATCGAAGGGTACGGCCTCAAAGTCGTGGAACGGGTGCCCATCGAAGTCCCTCCGCGCGCGGCGAACGTGCGCTATCTGCGCACGAAAAAGACCAAGCTGGGCCATATCCTGAGCAAGGTCTGACCGCTCCGATCCCGGCCCGCGACGCGGCTCTTGCCACCCTTCAGGGGAACCTGCTAAGGTGCGGGCTGGCTTGCTCCTCTTCCATATCTTCTTGTCCGACAACGAGCGTGCTGCGCGGGGTTTTTTCTGCGCGCGGCGCACGGGAGCCTGCCTCCAAGGGAGAAGCAAGGCATGAAAGTGAGCGAAGGGCACCTCGATGCGGCGGGGTTCCGGTTCGGTCTCGTGGTCAGCAAGTTCAACGAGTTCGTGACCGGCCGGCTGCTGGCGGGCGCGGTCGAGGCGCTGAACAAGGCCGGGGCCGGCGAGGAAGCCATCGAGGTCGCAAAGGTGCCGGGCGCCTTTGAAATCCCGCTGGTCGCGCGCCGCCTGGCCCGCTCCCGCCGCTTCGACGCGGTCATCTGCCTGGGCGCGGTCATCCGCGGCGAGACGCCCCACTTCGAATACATCAGCTCGGAAGCCAGCCGGGGCGTCGCGCAGGCTGCCTGGGAAACCGACGTTCCCGTCATCTTCGGGGTCCTGACCACGGAGAGCGTCGAGCAGGCCTTGGATCGGGCCGGGCCGGCGGAGCGCAACCGAGGGGCGGAAGCGGCCAGGACGGCGATCGAGATGGCGACCCTCATGAAGAAGCTGCAGGTGCCAAGCCGCAAGCTGACAGGAAGAGGGAGGAGACGCGGTCGCACGAGGCGAAAACTATGAGGATGTCCTTGTCAACTTGGCTGCTTGTTCACTTGTCGGCTTTTTGAGCATGGGCGCCCGACGGCAATCACGCGAGCGCGCGCTGCAAGTGCTCTTTCAGTGGGACATCCACGGCAAGGCCGGGGCCTGGCTGGAGGATTTCTGGGCCCAGCATCCGGCCTCGGAAGACGTGAAGTCCTTCGCGGATCGGCTGGTGGACGGGGTGATCGCCCACAAGGCCGAGCTGGACAAGCTGATCGGCGCTTATGCCACGAACTGGAAGGTCAGCCGGATGCCGGTCGTGGACCGTAACATTCTGCGGGCCGCCCTCTACGAGCTGCTCTGGATGCCGGACGTGCCGGCCAAGGTCACGGTCAATGAAGCGATCGAGCTGGCCAAGCGGTTTGCCGACGACGAAGCCAAGAAGTTCGTGAACGGAATCCTGGATCAGGTGCTGAAGTCGGACCCAAGGCTGGAAGACAAGCGCGTAGACGGCCTGGCGGCCGGCGTGAAGCGTGGAGCGTGAAGCGTATCTTGCAAGAAACTTTTGCGGTTTGACTGCACGAACGACGCTTCACGGGATGCGAGCGACGAGGGACGAATGATCGAACGGTACACCCGCCCCCAGATGAAAGCCATCTGGGACCTGCAGCGCAAATATGAAATCTGGCTGCAGGTCGAGCTCCTGGCCTGCGAGGCGCTGGAGAGGGCCGGCAAAGTCCCGCGCGGGGTGGCGGCGCGCATCAGGCGGCGGGCGAAGATCAACCCGGAGCGGATCGCGGCGATCGAGAAAGTCGTCAAGCACGACGTCATTGCGTTTTTAGAATCGCTGGCCGAGCCGGTCGGGAAGGAAGTGCGCTTCCTCCACATCGGCCTTACCTCCTCGGACATCGTGGATACTTCGCTGGCGGTCCAGATGGCCGAAGCTCTGGACCTGATCCTGGCCGACCTGGAGGAACTCCTGGTCGTGTTGAAGCGGCGGGCGTACGAGCATCGGGACACGGTCATGGTCGGCCGGTCCCACGGGATTCACGGCGAGCCGATCTCCTTCGGGTTCAAGCTGGCCATCTGGTACGAGGAAGCGCAGCGCCATTTGAAGCGCCTCACGGCCGTGCGGAACGAGATCGCCGTCGGCAAGCTCTCCGGCGCCATGGGCACCTTCGCGCACCAGGGGCCGGAAGTGGAAGCCTACGTGTGCCGGCGGCTGGGCCTTCAGCCCGATCCCGTCTCCAATCAAGTGGTCCAGCGGGACCGGCACGCGGCCTATCTCTCGGCGCTGGCGCTCCTGGCGGCCAGCATCGAAAAATTCGCGACCGAGATCAGGCATCTGCAGCGGACCGAGGTGCTGGAAGCGGAAGAATATTTCTCTTCCGGGCAGAAGGGCTCCTCGGCCATGCCGCACAAGCGGAACCCCATCGCCTCCGAGAACCTCTGCGGGCTGGCCCGGGTCGTGCGGGCCAACAGCCTGGCCGCCATGGAGAACGTGGCCCTCTGGCACGAGCGGGACATCAGCCATTCCTCCGTGGAACGCGTGATCATGCCGGACAGCACGATCCTGGTGGACTACATGCTGGCCCGGCTGACGGAAATCATCAGGACCCTGTTGGTCTATCCCTCCCGCATGAAACAAAATCTCGAATCGACCGGCGGGCTGATCTATTCGCAGCGGCTCCTGCTCGAACTGGTGGAGCGCGGCGCTCAGCGGAAGGACGCTTACGAAGCGGTCCAGCGCTGCGCGATGGAAGCCTGGAAGGGCTATGGCGGGTTCCAGGATCTGGTCAGCAAGGACCAACTGGTGACCCAGTACCTCACCTCCCCTCAGATTGCCGCCTGCTTCGATCCGAAACATTACCTCCGGCATCTGGGCAAGATCTATCAGCGGGTCTTCGGAGCCGACCGGAAGGGACGTAAGAAGAAGGCGTGAGTGTATGACCAAGGGCTCGCTCATCTACGAAGGCAAGGCCAAAAAGCTGTTCGAGACCGACAGCGCGGATCGGGTCATCCAGTATTTCAAGGATGACGCCACGGCCTTCAACGCGCAGAAAAAGGGCACGATCGTCGAAAAAGGCGTGGTCAACAACAAGGTCTCCGAGAAGCTGTTCCGCTTGCTGGAAGCCGGAGGGGTCCCGACCCACTTCGTCGAGCGGCTGAGCGACCGGGAGATGCTGACCAAGAAGGTCCGGATCGTCCCGATCGAGGTGGTGGTGCGGAACATCGTGGCCGGCAGCCTGGCCAAGCGGCTGGGGCTCAAGGAAGGGGACGCGATCACCCCGCCGGTCGTCGAGTTCTACTACAAGAACGACGCGCTGGGCGATCCCTTGATCACGGAGGAGCACGTCCGCCTGCTGCATCTGGCCGATCCGGCCCTGGTCGCCCAGATCAAGGACCTGGCGCATCGGATCAACAAACTTTTGGTGCCCTTCTTTCAGGAGCGCCGCATGATCCTGGTGGACTTCAAGCTGGAGTTCGGCCTGCACAAGGGGACCTTGATCCTGGCCGACGAGATTTCCCCCGACACCTGCCGGTTCTGGGACCAAAAAACCAAAGAGTCCATGGACAAGGACCGGTTCCGCAAGGACCTCGGCAAGATCGAAGAGGCCTACCAAGAGGTGCTCCGCCGTGTCTGTGCCTGAGTCGGCCCCGCGGCGGACGGTCGCCCAGCGTCTGTTGGACTATGGCCTGATCGCGGCGGTCTTTGTCTGGGCGTCGGCCGTGGCCCTCATGGCCTATCACACACCGGACCCGTTTTGGCGCTGGTCGTTCGCGGCCTTGTCGTTGGCGGGGTTGGGGACGATCGGCGTGATTCTCTGGGTGCGAAAGTACATCGGCAGTCTGACCAAGACCTCTGAAGGGGAGCAGCAATCGTGAAGGCGAAGATTCACGTGACCTTGAAGCCGGGCATCCTCGATCCGCAGGGGAAGGCCATCGAACATGCGTTGGCGACGCTGGGCTTTGCCAACGCCGGGAACGTGCGGATGGGCAAGTATCTGGAGCTGGACCTGAACGAGCCGGCCAAGGATAAGGCCGAGGCGCAGGTCAAGGCCATGTGCGAGAA
>CAZKHY010000151.1:0-2226 GCA_964552455.1 uncultured Nitrospira sp. | reverse complement strand
TCGTTTTTCCAGGCAGCAACTGCGATCACGACTGCGTGCACGTCCTCTCGGATGTGCTCGGCCAGACGGTCACGCAGGTCTGGCATAAAGAGACTTCGTTGAAGGGGCTGGACGCCGTCGTCCTGCCGGGCGGCTTTTCCTACGGCGACTATCTGCGGACCGGCGCCATCGCGCGCTTCTCGCCGGTCATGGGGGCGGTGAAGCAGTTCGCCGAGGAAGGCGGGATGGTCCTGGGGATCTGCAACGGGTTTCAGATTCTCTTGGAAGCGGGCCTCCTGCCCGGCGCCATGCTGCGGAACCGGTCCCTCTCGTTCATCTGCAAGGACGTCTCTGTGCGCGTCGAGAACGCCGCCACACCCTTCACCGGCCGCTGCGAGCCGGGACAGGTCCTGAAGATTCCGATCGCCCATGCCGACGGCAATTACTACACCGACGACGTGACGCTGTCCCAGATGAAGGCGGCCGCGCAGATCGTCTTCCGCTACTGCACGCCTGACGGAAAAACTACGCCGGAGGCCAACCCCAACGGGTCGCTGGACAACATCGCCGGGATCATCAATCCGGCCGGCAACGTGATGGGCATGATGCCGCATCCGGAGCGGAGCGCCGAAGCAGTCCTGGGGAACGACGACGGACGCCTGATCTTCCTCTCGATGTTGGACGCGCTGAAGAAAGCCAAGCTCAAAACGGTCTTAGTCACCTGACCTGGCCGCTCCTTGGTCTGGCGTCAATGAAGGTTCTGCGCGACTATCAGGGATTAGCTATACGGCTCACGGATGAACGGCTGACACACATTTTGGAACATCAGGAGATGATCGGGTTTGAAGCGGCTATTGAGGAGACGTTGTTGCATCCTCAGCAGGTCGTTGAATCTGTCAGCGATCAACAGAGTAGGCTGTACTACCGGTTCTACTTCGGTACCAGAGTGGGAGACAAATTTCTCTGTGTTACGGTCAAGACCAAGGGGGATGATGCCTTTATCATTACGGCCTATCTCACTGACAAGGTGAAGAGAGGGGTGCTGCTATGGCCGAAAGAAAAGTAAAAATTTGGTATGACCCGGAAGGAGACTACCTGGAAGTCATCTTTGACCAGAAGCCGGGCTACTTCCGTGAAACGGCCAACGATCAAGTGATGGAGAAGGTGGATGAAGCTGGCAATATCCTTGGTTTTTCGGTTCTGAAAGTCAGCGCTCTGAAACAAGCTCCGTTAGAGGTTGCCCTCTGAGGAGTGTGAAGTCGGCATGGCTTGCGCGAGACTCCTCCACCTTGTTCTGAGGAGCCATCTGTTTCTTTCCCTGGTGGCGTTCTGTTGTAGCCAGGTTGCATCCGCTGCCGCCGGCCCGATCGAGAATCAGGGACTGGCGCTACCCTTGGCCTGTGTCCTCGGCGAAACCTGCTGGGCGGCCAATTACGTGGACGTGGACTCCTCCAGTGAAGCTCGTGACTTCAAATGCAGGAAGCGGACCTATGACGGCCACGACGGAGTGGACTTCGCCATCCGTGACCTGGGCGTGATGACGCAGGGGGTGCCGGTGGCGGCGAGCGCGCCGGGTGTCATCCGCAACGTGCGTGACGGCATGCAGGATGTCGCAATCACCGACGAGGCCTCGCGAGCGCGCATTAAGGGCCACGAGTGCGGCAACGGGGTGCTGATCGATCATGAAGGAAGCTGGCAAACCCAGTACTGTCATCTGCGCCAGGGCAGCGTCAAGGTCAAAGCCGGCGACCGGGTTGAGGCGGGGAGCCAACTCGGACTTGTCGGGCTTTCCGGCAAGACGGAATTCCCCCACGTCCACCTGACCGTTCGTAAAGATGGAAAGGCCGTTGACCCTTTCACGCGCCAGGAGATCGGCGCCGGCTGTGGGAAGGAAGGGAAAGCGCTCTGGCGTGCCGACTTGTCCGTACCCTATGAAGAAGTGGCGCTCTACAATGCCGGCTTCTCTGCCGGCAAGCCTGATATTGCGGCCATCCGCAACGGCAAGCATGATGACGGGCCGCTGGCTGCTTCTTCACCGGCGTTGGTGCTGTGGGTGGATATCTTCGGTGTCCAAGTGGAAGACAAGCTGTGGTTTCGAATCACCGGCCCAGACGGCAAACTGCTCTTTGAGCATGTGGAGCCGATCGAGAAGACCCAGGCGCGACGTTTCGTGTTTGCCGGCCCGCGCCTGAAGGCCGATGCCTGGCCGGTTGGCGAATACACAGGCCAAGCGATGCTCACGCGCAA
>CAZKHY010000150.1:4209-7394 GCA_964552455.1 uncultured Nitrospira sp. | reverse complement strand
GCGCTGGCCATGGTCAGCCATAAGCCCAGGCGGTTCAGCGTGAGAAGAATGAAGCCGACGTAGACGAGCCAGGCGGGGGCCAGCCAGAGGAGATGTTTGGCGTACGTCACGGTATGCTCGGTCCCGCCGCTCACATGGATCAAGATGAAGGTGACGCCGGTGATGGCGGGGAAGGTGCTGACGAACGCGGCCAGGAAGCCCCGGCCTTGCGCCCCGATGTAGGTGGACAGGCTCACCATCAATCCCCCCAGCACGAAATAGATCACCCATTGCACGAGGCCAGGCAATGGGTCTCCGGACTTCGTCAATTCACCCATTCAATCCTCCTTAAACGCGTGCATCGCTTCTTGGATGATCTCATGTCCCTGGCCAGTGTAGCGAGGGGAGAAGTGAAAGACCACCAAGTGGCGCACGCCGGCCTTTCTCGCCAGGAGTCCGGCCTGCCGGGCGGTCAAATGATACCGTTCCCGCGCCTTGTCCGCGTCCCGTTCCAGATAGGGCGCCTCGCAATAGAAGACATCGGCGCCCCTGGCCAGCTCCACGATCTTGGCTTCGTTGTCCTCGTCGTAGCGCACGTCCACGACGTAGGCGAGTTTTTGCCCCCGCGTGATCGTGACGAAGCGATCGCGCACGTCGCCGAGCCGGAACTCCCGCTCCTCCCGGCGATGCTCGAAGTACAGCGTCGCCGTGAACCGGAACTCGTCCGGCTGTTCCTGCCAAAGGTGTTGCTTGAGTTCCTTGAGCCACGAGCCGACCGGGAGGCCCGCCGCCCGCAGCTTTTCCTTGTTGACGTTGATGTGGAACTGTTCCTGGAGCGCGTACCCGAAAGAAGGGATGCGATGATTGAGCGACATCGCCTGGACCGTGAACATGGGGTCCTCGAGCACCGGAAAGGGCGCGGTCGGCGGCTGTTCGGGACGAGCCCGGGGAGGCCATTCCTGCGGCTGGAATCCCTCGCTGGCGCGGAAGGTGGCGGACCGGATGTCCCGGGGATGAAACTCGCGGACCTCCACGGTCAGCGGGTAGCCATCCACCAGATTCCAGGTATAGCCGCGCAGCTTTCCGGTGACGTTGGCAATCAGGCCGGGCGGGCCGAACAGCCGCAAAGTCTTGCCGCGGCCGAGCGCCACCCTGAGCACGCGATCAAAGCCGATGAAATGGTCCATGTGCGTGTGGGAGACGAAGAGGTCGCAGGCCCGCAGCAGGCGGGTCGGACTCAGGGTGTCGTTCTGGCCCAAATCGAACAGGAGGGCTCGCCGGGCCCATCGGACCTCCACGTACAGGCCCGGATCGCCGAAGGGGTCGTTGACCAGATAACTGGAAAAGGAGGGGTTCACGACCGGTATTCCATCATGGGCTCAGGACAATTTTCAGGACCGAATACAGGATGACGACTTCAACGGTATGGGCCACGATCGTCACGTGGAGGTTCCTGAGGTACAGCCACAGCCCCCCCCATACAATACCATCCCAGACGGCGATCCAGTGCAGGTGCTTGAAGGTCGCCGTCATGAAGGGATCGAACGAAAAGACCAGCGCGGACCCTCCCACGGCCAGGGCCGGTCCAAGCACCCGGATTGCCGAGGTGGGTGAGGCGCAGAGGGTCAGCAGCCGTCCCAGCAGGAACCCGCGGAAATTGAGTTCCACTCCCAGCGCGATGAGGAGGATGGCCCAGGGGAGCATCACGGCCGCGGGGGCGCGCGCATGGGGCGTCTCGCGCAAAAAACCGATGTCGCCCCCCAGCCGCGGAACCAGCCAGAGCATGACCGACAGGTTGAGCAGCCCCAAGGCGATGCCGGTCGGGATTCCCCAACGGAGACCTTGGCCGAGCGAGAAAGGCATCAGCCCCAGCTTGGCCAGGACATTTCGGTTCCGTCCGACCCAGATCGCGAGCCCGAGATAGGCCAGGACCTGAGGGGCAAACTGGAAGACCCAGAGACGTTGCAGGCTTTCCGGAAGGGCGTAGTAGAGGGCGGTCGCCAGGACCGGAATCAGCGCAAGCCAGGCGACCCGTTCTGTGTCCCGGTCCTCCGCGCGATCGGTCATCCGACAGGGGGACGACATGCCTTGCCGGCGAGCAGCCCGTGCCCAGTCGGACACCGAGGCTACTGGAGTTCGATGCGGTAGCGTTCGAGCGTCGTGCCTTTGTTCCTGGCCAGGTTGGACAGAGACTTGTTGTAGTCCACGATCGCCCGCAACTCGTTCCCCTGGGAGGTGGCCAGGTCGCGCTGGAAGTCCAGCACGAAACGGGTGGTGCTCAAGCCCACGTTCAACCGCTCCCGCTCGGCCTGGAGCTGCTTTTCGGCCATGATGCGCGCGGACCGTGTCGTCTCGATCCGCTTGAAGTCGGTCTGGACGCGCCGCACCGCCTCCCGGACACCGACGATCACTTGCTGCCGCACGCTTTGCAACGAGGCATGGGCATTCCGAGCCTCGATCTGCCGCTTGTTGTACTGGCTGATGGCGGACCGGTTCCCCAGGGGCATGCTCAAGACCAGCCCCGCTCCATAGTTGTAGTATTGACCGGAGGCGCCCTTGCTGAACATATCGCCAAAGTCCTTCCCAAGCCCCGCCATGCCGGAGGTGCCCTGGAAGGCGAGGTTGGGCAGGAGCTGGTTCTTGGCGAACTTGGCGTTGAGATCGCTGGTTTCGATGTTTTTGCTGGCTTGGAGGATCTCCGGACGTCGCTCCATGGCAACGTCGATGGCCTCCTGGAGGCTGATCGGTTCAAGGGCCTTGACCGGCTGGTCCAGCGGAATCAGCCGCACGTCCTGCCGGAGGTCCTCCTCGGCCGGGTTCAGCAGGCGGCGCAGTTGATCTTCCTGGTCGCGGATGGCCTTCTCGGCAATCAGGACCTGCTCCACGCGGGAGGCCACGGCGGCTTCGGCCTGGAGGACGTCTACGATCGCCATGACGCCGGCCCTGGCCTTGGCGCGGTTGCTCGCCAGGAGCTCTTCGGCCGCCTTCAGCGCCGCCTGGGCGACTTTCAGGTTTTCGTTGACGAAGACCAGCTCCCAGAAGGTCTGTTCGACCGTAGCAATCACCGTCAGCACCCGATCGAAGAACACATGCTCTTCGACCTTCGCATTGTTCTGAGCCACCCTGATGAACGTGCGGTTCACGTCCGTGCCGAAGTTGCGCAGCAACGGCTGAGTGAGGGTCAGAGCGAGGCCGGAGGTCCAGCC
>CAZKHY010000150.1:0-4109 GCA_964552455.1 uncultured Nitrospira sp. | reverse complement strand
GATCGGCCGGTTCAATGGCTGGACCTGCCGGTTGTACTGGCCGTTGAGGCTCAGGGTCGGGTCGAACTTGGCTTGTTCAAAAATAATGTCGGTCAGCCGGCTGTCTCTGGTCTGGCGGCTGATCGAAATGTCCAGGTTGTTCTGCAGCGCGCGCAGGACGATGTCCGCCAGGGAGACGGCTTCCTTCCGAACCCCCTGCGTCCCTTCCGGCAGGTCGGCGCCCGCGACGTAAGCCAGCGGGAGCAAGAAGGCAGCCGCGAGGACGATGCCCACCCATGGGAACGGCCAATGAGACCGAGCTGGTGTCAACATGACGATCCCCCTTGCATATGGCTTCCGTTGGGGCCATACTATAGCCCAGCGACCGGTGGCTGTCACTGATTATCTGTGAAAGGCACGTGATGAAGCGGGCTCTGCTCTTCTCGGTGGTGCTGCTGCTCCACGCTCCGGCTTGGGGTCAGTCCGTGTCCGGCGTCCGCGGCATCAACGGCGGCGTCGCGCCCCTGTTCAACCTCACCGGACCCGGCAACCTCTACGTGGACAACCAGGGTACCCAAGGTTACATGTACACCCCTGGGTCCAATTTCGAAACCTACAGCTTCCGGGTGCCGGGCGGGCAGGCTTGGAGCGGGGCGATGATGACCCTGGGGCCCAATTTGAGCATCGGTCTAATTTCCGGAGGAAACCAGGCAGCCTTTTCATCTCAGACAGGAACCGTTGTCCAGTCCTCGTCGGCCACGATTTTCCCTCCGGCCCCCAGGGAGATTTCCCCGCTGCCGCGCATCCAATCGTCCATCCTGGACCCGGAAGACATTCCATAACTTCGTTAACGCTGAATGCGGAGCGCGGGGTGCTGAACAACAGCCGTCCGAATTCTGCCATTCATCGTTCAGCATTCATCATTCAGCGTTCGCCAATTGCCAGGCTAGGGCCAGCACGTAGCGGGCCACCCGTTCAAGAATCTCCGGCTTGATCGTCTCCACCCCGTCGGACGGTTGGTGAAAGTGTGGGTGAGGTCCGCTGCTGACGATCGTGACCGTCGGGACGCCCGCTTCCTTGAACGGGACGTGATCGCCTCCTGGAAAAAATCCGAAAACCTCGACCAGGTCGGCCGGGCCGGTCCGGCGACCGGCCTCCATTGCGACTTCCTTCGGCAACCCCGTGACCCCCACCGTCAATTTCCCGTTGCCGATGCCGGCATGGTCCACGTTGATCATGGCCAGAGTGTTGGCGAGCGGGAAGAGGGGATCGCGCACGTAGAGGCGGGAGCCGAGCAGGCCCTGTTCTTCGCCGCTGAAGGAAACGAACAGGATCGTCCGCCTGGGCTTGAGACCGGATTCGGTCAGAGCTCGGGCGACCTCCAGCAAGACGGCGGTCCCCGACGCATTGTCGTCGGCTCCGGGAAACAGCAGGCCGGCCTGGCGGCCGAAGTGGTCGCGATGGGCGCCGATGACGAGGGTGTCGGCTCCGTGTCCGGCCTCTTGTCCGGGGAGCACGCCCAGCACGTTGTAGAGGACGCCTGGTTCCTGCTTGCTCTCCCAAGCCAGCCGGGCCAGCACGCCCGTGGAAAAAGACCGGGGCCTTGCGTGGTTGAGCTGTTCCTGGACTTCGAGTAACGAATGTTCCTCCACCGCCAGAATTTTCTTGGCCGATTCCGTGCTGATCCAGGCCCCGGGCAGCGGACGTTCTCCTTCCGACTGACTGTACAGAGCCATGGGTTGGCTGCCGGCGCCGCGCCTGGCTTCGTAGGCGTTCAGGACCGGTCCGGTCGCGGTGAGGAAGGCCACCGCCCCCTTTTCGCGCGCCATCCGTTCCTTGTCGGCATGGGTGACCGGGGCGGCATATTTGTCCGGTTTCCCGCGCAGGAAGAAGACAATGCGATTGTGGACGTCCAGCCCTTCGTATTCGTCGAAGCCGCGCGCCGGGTCCGAAATGCCGTAGCCCACGAAGACGATCGGAGCCGTGACGTTGACGGAGGGAGAATCCAGGACGGGCAGGTAGTCTGTGCCGGGACGAAGCAAGGAGGAATCAGGGCCGAAGGACAATTGCGGGGCCGGATCATCGCCGACCCGGCTGGTTGTGACGGGTTCGAACATCATCCAGCCCTGGGCCGCGGGCTTGAGCAGCTTGCTCCGGGCCACGAGCAGGCCCAGGGACTGGAAGCGTTCGGCCACAAAGAGGCCGGAGCGGAGGTCGTCGGCCGTGCCGGTCTGGCGCCCGTTGAAGTCGGGCCCGCTCAGCCTGGCCACATCCTCGATCATCCGGCCCCCGGAAATTCCCGCCAGCGCTTTGGCCAGGAGGCCCTGGTTCTCGGCCGGCTCGGCCAGGGCCGGGAGCGAGGCGGTCATGATCAGCAACCACCAGAAGGCAGCGAGGCTCAATCGCATTTTTATCCAAGTCGTTGCGTCGGGGTGAGAGCGCAGAGTACCATCTGGGCAGCGCAGGCGCAATTGTTGTACACTGGCCCGGCCGATCCGGCCCTGTCACGAACGTCATAGGCTGCAGAGAAAGACAAAACGATGAGCGACGACGGTCTGTTTCCACAAACCTACCAAGAGTTTTTGAAAAAGCGCGACCAAGCCAAGGGCTACGACTTCGAGCATCCTACAACCGGCAACGTGCCCCCGCCGGCCGTGACGTTCGGCGAGCAATTGCGCTGGTGGACGCTGGACCGCTGGAAACGGATCAAAAAGATTCGGGAAGAACGGGACCGGCGCCAGCAGGACATCGTTCAGCTCAAGAAGACCAACCGGGAGTGGCCGCAACGGTGAGGGACTTCCGGCCGTTCGTCAGTCGTTGAGCGAGATCAGCCCGCGCAGCCTGAAGTTGAACTCGATGTTCAGGATCTGATTCCAGACCGGCCCCGACGCCGTCATCGGCCTCGCCCTCGTGCCGTCCTCCGGGCTCACGACCTTCCCGTACAGATAGAACCAGTTCACGATCGCATCGCTCCGGTGTCTGAGCACGATCCAGTACCGCCGGTCCTGCATGACGGTCTTCGTGCCTTCGAAGGAGAACACCACCCAGTCGTAGCGGTTGGGGGGCGTGCGGATCGAGGCGGCCGGGACCGGCCGGCTCTTGCCCGCCAGCTTGCCGGGTCCGTCCCCGCCGTCTTCGTAGAGCTCCACCCAGAGCTCGCCGCTGTCTCCGCCGAACCGGTGCAGCGCCAGCGAAAAATCGGTGACCAGCACGGGCCGCTCCGGCTCCAGGGCCTGAGCATAGAGCATGTCGCCGGTGACGTACTCGGCGGTCTCCACCATGTAGTTTTGCTCCAGCGAAAACTGGCCGGCCCCTTCCGCTTTGACCGGCTCGAACAGGCGGATCTCGTGGGGGAATTCCAAATTGCCGAAGGCCACCGGAAAATCGAACTGCTCCAAACGCGGTGCGGGACGCGGCGGCGCCGGAGCGACCTTCGGGGCAGGCGGGGCCGGGAGGGGCGAGACGGGAGGCGGCACGACCGGCAGCACCGGCGGGGCCTGCTTGGTAACGGGGGCGGCCATAGCGGCCGCATAGAGCAGCTTCTGCGGGACTTGCTCCACTTTTTGCGCCTTGACGACATCCTGATCTTGCGTGAACTCGGCCTCCAGGCGCATGTCCAGGATCTTGGGCTCGGCCCCGCTCCGGCTCCGCCAGGTCAGCAGCCCGTCCGTATGGACCGCCTTGTTGTCCGGCCCCACCTCCATCCGGATGAACCGCGTCGAGACGAACAAGTGATAGGCCTGGCTGTCATACATGAGCCAGCCAAGGTCCGGATAGTAGATCTCCAGCCAGGCATGGCGGCCCGCCGCCCACCGGCTGGTCCAGCGCCGCCGTCCGTTGTCCTCGTCCACCTCCCAGGGCTTCTCCAACGTGCGGCCGCGGACCATCCGCGCCGGGATGCCGGCGGCGCGCAGCAGGGCGATCGCCAAGTGTGAGTAGTTCTGGCAGTTCCCCTTGCCTTCGCGCTTGGTGGTGAGCGCATCGTAGCCGGCCGGGTCCAGTTGGTAGTGGAGGTGGTCCACGACCCAGTGGAGGATCTGCGTCACCGCCGCTCCTTCCGTCGCCGCGCCCTTCACCAACTGGGCGGCCAGAGCCTGGATTTCCTTGTCCTCCGACTGCGCCTGCTCGGA
>CAZKHY010000149.1:0-7510 GCA_964552455.1 uncultured Nitrospira sp. | reverse complement strand
GTCCTGGACGTAGCGCGTCAAGGTTTCGTGGACGACGGGGAAGGCCAAGGCCTCCCAGGGAATCTTCTCATGCGGGAAGAGCTGCACCTCAAGACTCTCGCTGCCTGCGCCGAACTCCGGCTTGCGCAGGGCACCCCGGAAGACGACATAGACTTGGCTCACGCGCGGGAGACTGAGGACCGCGTAGAGCGAGATGATCTCCACCTCCGCCTGGGCCTCTTCCAGGGTCTCCCTGGCCGCCGCCGCTTCGGTATGTTCCCCCGTTTCCATGAAGCCGCCGGGAAAGGTCCAGAGGCCGGCGCCCGGCTCGATGGCCCGCCGGCAGAGGAGGATTTGTCCTTCCCATTCCGGGATGCACCCGACGACCACCTTGGGGTTCACGTAATGGATGGCCCGGCAGGCCTCGCAGACGAAGCGGGGCAGATTGTCGCCGGGAGGGACCTTGAGCGCGACCGGCGCGCCGCACTGACTGCAGAAGTTCATGCGAGGAACTCCTGGTCGGAGCGCTTGCCGGGCAGCGGGCGGATGAGCGGACCGGATGGACCGGACGGCACCAGCGCCTCCCACAGACCGGCCGGTGAAGGATGCCGGCCCTTGAAGTCGGCCGCGGCTTGCGCGAATTGCTCATGATTCCACCGCGGGTACCGCTCCAGTTGCTGGAGGAGGGTCCGCGCCCACTCGCGGAAGGGGTTCTTGATCGTGCAGGCCGTCATCATCGCCCCTCCGTCGCCGAAAAACTGGATGATGACCTTGGGCTGTACAGCCAAATCCACGAAGGGCGCGGTGCTGGCGTCATGTTCTCTCGGGTTGATCCAGAGCTCATAGAAGACGGGGTCCTGGGGCGTCCGCACCTTCAGCACGATCGCCGCCGCGAAGACCTCCCGCTTCCAATCGAGCCCTTTGAAGCGGCCGGCGATGCCGGGCGTTCGGCCGAAGCTGAGGACCCTGTCCGTACTGTCCCGGATGAACAGCGCGGTCTGGGACGCTTCACCGGGCGGGACGATGCGCACCAGGTCCATCCGGCCCGGTGGCGGGATCACGGCCCTGGCCTGCTGGATCGTCATCGCGCCCTGTCCTCCCTGTCGGTTGATGTACCACAAACACCGGGCTCCGGTCACCGGTGATCTGAATTGTGCATCCCGGTCCGTCTTTGCTAAGGTTGGGAGGCGATCGTCCGATAACGACTCAGAAGCGGAGGACCCCCTTTGTCGAAACCAGCCAGACAACACAATGCCGGGGCGGCATCCGGCGAGTCCCCGATTCCGGAGCCCACGCTGGCCGAGCGGGCCCGTACGCTCATGCATCTGGGCCGCATCGGGAGCCTTTGCACTCTGTCGCAGAAGCAGCCGGGCTGGCCCTTCGGCTCGGTGATGCCTTACGGGCTGGATGGCCAAGGCCGGCCCATCTTTTTGATCAGCACGATGGCCATGCACACCAAAAATCTCCTGGCTGACGATCGGGCCAGCCTGCTGGTCATGCAACCCGATATAACCGGAGACCCGCTGGGTGCGTCCCGGGTCACGGTGATGGGACGGGTCGCCAGGGTATCGAACGAGTCGAACGAGGAACAGGCGGCGGTGCGCGAGGTCTACCTAACCAGGCACGAGAACGCAAGCTACTGGGCGGACTTCGGCGACTTCGGTTTCTATCGTCTGGAGCCGGTGGAGGTCTATTACGTGGGCGGCTTCGGCGTGATGGGCTGGGTGCCCGCTCACGACTATGTCCGGGCTTCCGTTGACCCGCTGGCCGACGCGGCGCCCCGCCTCATCCACAAACTGAATACCGACCGGGCCGATGATCTATTGAGGCTGGCGCGGGCCTCCGGTCATGCCGAGACGGAGGAAGCCAGGATGACCGCGCTGGACCGGCTGGGCTTTCATCTGCGACTGCGAGCGGGAGACCGGGTGCAGGGCTGCCGTTTCGCTTTCCCTCGTTCCGTCCAGGATGAACGAGATGCGGCTCAGGCGTTCGAAGACCTGATCACGCAGGCGTGCGGCAAGGCTTAAGGGGCTGGGGAGGCTTTATTTTGCGCGCCGGCCTCCGTTTTCTCCCGGCTTTCGATGCGTTTTGCCGTCTGCAGGATGATCTCCGTCGCGGTCGAGGCATCCTTCAGAAAAATCCCCCGCTTGGCGACCACCCGCATCCGCGTGACCGCCGGACTTAGCCGGTCCAAGTCGATTTCAATGTCCAAGTCGTGCGCGGCGTTCGCGCTCTGAGCGAGGATGCTGACCCCCGCGGTGGTCCGCTCGACGGCCGAAACGGGAAACGCCATCTTGGCAAGGACTTTCTGCGTGTCCTGCTCGACCTGGTCCACGGGAACGTTGAACGTCTTGTAGGCGATGTTGTCGACCGTATAATCGACCCCGCTTCCCGATGCAGTCCCGGCCCCGGCTCCGAACAGCGTGGAAGTAAATCCGGCACAACCTTCGAGGAGGAGCAGGGAGGAGACGAGGCACAGGAGCCGGCCGCGCGCGCGCGTCATGCCAGGGCGGGCATGGCGAGCAAGGCGGGAAAAATGAAAGGAGCGAGAGAGGGCAAGCATGGCCTTCAGCTTAGCCGAGGGCGCCGGCTGTGAGCAAGGGTGAAAAGGCGGTTGCGTCCGCAGCTCCGCGAACGTGTCGGACGCGGGCCTTCATTGATTGCGCGACGCCTTGGCGAGCAAGGCGCGGAGTTCGCCCGATGAGCTGTTGCTGACGGTGCGTTTCACGAGAATGTCCTCCGGGCTGACCTCTTTCCCGTAATACGATTTGTTCCGCTCGCTCTCCGCGGCGACCACGGCCCCTTCGAACGAGACGCCGCCGAACAGCCCCCTGGACCGCGCGAAGGAAAGGAGATCGGCGCTCAGATTGATCGCGGTCTGGCCCGCGATCCCGGCCCCGAGCGGCCCGACCGCAATGGACGCGTCCGGACCGAGCTTGAGCGTCGTGCTGAGCAGCGACTTGACCCCCTTCTCGGTCATCACCAGCATCACGACTTCCGAGGCCTCGGCCCCGATCTGCAAGCCGAAGCTGCCGCTGGCCAGGGTGTAAAAGGCCGGATCGCTCCACTCCCCTGTCTTGTCGTCGCGCACCAGGAGGATGCCGTTGCCGCCCGCCCCTCCGAGGAAAAAGGCCGCCTTCAAAAACTGCGGGACGATGTACACGCCCTTGGCGTCCTTCAGATGGTCGTGCAACCAGCTCATGTTTTGGTTGCTCAGGAAATCGTTCAGGGTCAGGCGCGCCTTCTCGACGAGCGCCTGCTCGTCGGTCAGGCTCTCGGCGGCGGCCGGCTGGGCGGCCAGGGAGACCAGCGCGGCCGCCAGCACACCGGCCAGTGCTCCTGTCAGGACGGACAGATTGACACGAGATCCGTTGCCGCTCCGTGGTTCGCCGTTCATGGGTTCTCCTTTTCGTTTCGACCGGACAGTTCCTGTGGAAAGTGGGACCGGAAGCAGGAGCATGATTATGTCATGGGCGTCCGGAGCAAGCCAAGGCCTCGTGGCTGTCGAATCATTGGCCGGTCATTACGTGATGACCGGCTCCGGGGGGAGCAGGCCATGTTCCCGCACGTGCTTCCTGATCGCCGGCAGGCTCCTCCGGAAGAGCGCCGCGGCCAGGAGCGTGAGGAGGCCGCCGGCCCCCACGGTCAGCGGGGTGCCGATGTAGGTGGCCGAGGAGCCGGCCAGCAGGCTGCCGAAGATCGTGAAGCCCAAGGCCGCCGTCGCGTAGAGGCTCACCACACGCCCGCGCATGGGCTCGGGGGCCAGCGATTGCAGCAACGTATTGCACCCGGCCAGGCTGCTCACCATGCCGAAGCCGATGGCCACCAGGGCCAGGAGAGACAGCCACAAGTGGGAGCTGAGAGCCAGGACCAGCAAACCCAGCCCGAAGAGCGTGACGGCTCTGGCGATGGAAGCGCCGAGCCCCCTCACGGTTCCGCGCCGGGCGAGGCGCAAGGCCGCGGCCAGCGCGCCGATCCCGGTGGCGGCCATCAGGAGTCCCAGCCCGTTCGGTCCCACTTCAAGGATCTCCCCGGCAAAGACCGGCAGCAAGGTGGTATAGGGCATGGAGGCCACGCTCAGCAGGGCGGTCAGCAGCAACAGGGCTCGCACGTGCGGGGTGTGCCAGGCGTATTGCAGCCCCTCCTTCAGGAGTTCCAGCGCGTCGGCCGCTTCTTTGCGCGGCGCCGGCGCAAGCTGCATGAGGGCCAGGCAGCCCAGGATCACGAGAAAGCTTGCGGCATTGAGGAGGAAGCACGGCCCTTCACCGACCGTGCCCACCAGGACTCCGGCGATCGACGGCCCGACGATCCGGGCCGTATTGAACAGCGAAGCGTTGAGGCCGATGGCGGAGGGGATGTCCACCCGTGGGACCAGCTCCGTCACGAAGGATTGCCGGACCGGCACCTCCACGATCGTGATCAGCCCCTGGAAGAAGGCCAGCCCCATGATCCATTCGACCGTGATGAGCCCGCTCAGAGTCAGGGCCGCGAGGGCGCCGGCCTGAAGGAGCAACAGCGTCTGGGTGACGACCATGAGGCGGCGGCGCGGCCAGCGGTCGGCCAGCAGGCCTCCCACCAGGCCGAACAGGAGCAGGGGCCCGCGGGCGAGGAATTCCACGAACCCGAGCAGGAAGGGCGAGCCGGTCAGCCGGTAGATCAGCCAGGCCTGAGCCATGGACTGCATCCAGGTGCCGCAGAGCGACAGGCCGTGGCCGGTGAAAAAGAGCGCGAAGTTGCGGTGGGCGAGGGCGCGCCAGGGGGATGCGTGCAAGGTGAGGGCACTCACAGAGGCGTCAACTCTCCAAAAACTCGTGCAAGGCCTTCTGCGAGGGTTTGACGAAAGTCGCCGCGCGGCTCACGCCCGTGCCGTTGAGCCGGGACAGTTTCACGGCCGTCTCGGCCATCTTGGCCAGGACCGCGATGCAGTTCAGGACCACGGCGTTCCCGACGGTAAAGTGCTGCACGCGCGAGAACAACAGCGACGGGAGTCCGCCGGCCGGGATGATGACTTCGACTCCTCCGTCCACGAGCGGCCGGACCTGTTCGCGAAATTGATGCAGGACCTGCTCGAACGCGGCCGGATCGGTGAAGGCCCGGACCAGGTCAGCCGGGTTGCTCGTGATGGCCTTGACGGCTACGACTCGTTCCCTGAGCCCGTACCGGGCGATCTGCTCTTCGTGCATCGGAATGAACACCGGGTTGATCGTGACGAGGGCGATCTTCTGGCCCAGGGTGCAGGCGAAGAGCATGCTGGCTTCGCCCAGGCCGAGGACGGGGATGTCCACCGACGCCCGGGCTTCGTAAAGCCCGCCGTCCTGGTAATGGCCGATGGCGAAGGCATCGTAGCCTTGTTGCTGGGCCGCGACGGCGTTGCGGAGGACCTGCGCCGCGCAGCGGAACTCGGTGATGCGGTGGAGTTCGAGGTCGGGCGGGGTGAGGCCGTGGACCTCGTAGTTGACGGTCGGGTCGCCCAGGGAGCCGAGCGCTTTCTTCAAGTCCTGGAAGTAGCCGACCTGCTCTTTGGGGTCGATGAAACTCTGATACCAGATCTTGATGGGCGCGGAAACGTCTGTCATGGGCTCACTCCGTTGCGGGGCGGGGGACGGATTCCGGCTGCTCCTTCCTTCTGTACCATAAACGGCCGGGCCTGGCCACTGGCCCGCTGCCTCCTCTGCTCGGACTCCCCTGCGTGACGGGCTGCGGGCCTCGCGGAGCCTGGAAAAAAGTCCGCTCCTCGGCTCAAGTTTGCAGGCGATCCGACCGCTAACCGGTGAGTATGGCGCCGCTACGACTTTGCCAATTACCCGAGGCTTCAGAGCCGGGAGCCACGCGCTCGGACTTGGAAGACCCGCCTCGGTCCGAGGGCCTGCCGGCTGATCGCGATGTCGCCGGAGCCCTTGCGCCGAAGGTCCGTGCCGGAAGCCAGGAGCGTCGAGTCCATCCGCGAGTCGCCCTGTCGTTTCCGATCGAGTACGGGGTCCTGCCCTGGTTCAGACAGTGGATGTTGCGGCCGACGTACCGGAGCCGCTGCAGTTCGGACCGGAATCCGACAGGCAGCCTGGCCGTTCCCGAGCCGGAGCCTTGGGCCGCGCCCTATCTCGCCGCAGCCCGGTTCATCGGAAGTCTCTTCTCCAAGGCCGGCCGCCGCAGTTGGGAAGCCGAAGGGAAGATCGAGGCCGCCTCCTGTCTCGATCTCAGCGAGGGCGGGGTGCGGATGGCCACCGCCTATCCCCTCTGGCCGGGGGCCTCCGTCCACCTGAGGATCCCGTCGCATGAGCTGGCCCCCTTCGGCTATACGGTGCTGGGGAAAGTGGTCCGCGTGGTGCCCGCCTCGACGGGCGAAGTCGAGGTCGGCGTCGGCTTTACCGCCGTCCACCAGTTGGACCAGCAAGGTCTGGTCCGGTTCATCACGACGCCGCAGCCGAAGCTCGCCGCCTTGCGCCGCCGGCACAAGCTCCCGGACTCCGCCCACGGGGCGTAATTTCCGCTCCCGCCTTGCCCTCGCCGATCATCACGGGTGCACTCGACGTTGCGGTGGCCGATGGCGCACCAGGGCGGGATGCGTTTGAACCGGTGTCATCGGTATGCTACGCTTCGCGTCGCTGACCTGCGGAAACAGGGGGGCGGTCGAGCGGGCGACTCATCCTTGAAGGCGGAGCGAATGGATGTGCGGAACCCGGAGCGTCCGCATGTGGTCATCGTCGGCGGAGGGTTCGGCGGACTCTACGCGGCCCGCGCGCTCCGCCGCGCACCGGTCCAGGTGACCCTGATCGACCGGCGCAACCACCACCTCTTCCAGCCGCTGCTGTATCAAGTCGCCACGGCCGCGCTCAACCCCAGCGACATCGCCGAGCCGATCCGAAGCATTCTCCGTCGCCAGTCCAACGCCTCGGTCATCCTGGCGGAAGCCTCCTCGATCGACGTGCAAGGAAAGCGGGTGATCCTGACCGACGGCGACATCGGCTACGACTTCCTGGTCCTGGCCACGGGCGCGACCCATTCCTACTTCGGCCACGACGAGTGGCGTCCGCACGCGCCGGGACTCAAAAGCGTCGAAGACGCCCTCGACATCCGACGCCGGGTCTTCCTCGCCTACGAGGCGGCCGAGCGCGAAACCGATGCGGCGCGGCGGCGGGATTGGATGACCTTCGTGATCATCGGCGCCGGGCCGACCGGAGTCGAAATGGCGGGGGCCCTGGCCGAAATCTCGCGGCACGCGCTCGTCCACGATTTCCGGAACATCGATCCCCAGCAGGCGCGGATCCTCCTCGTCGAGGGCCTGTCCCACGTGTTGCCCTCGTACCCGCCCGAACTCGCGGAGCGGGCGCGGCGCCAGCTCGTGCGGCTGGGCGTCGAAGTCCGGACGGGGGCGCGGGTGACGGGGATCGACGGAGGGGCCGTCATGCTCGGAGAAGAGCGGATCGGCGCCAGGACGGTGATCTGGGCCGCCGGCGTCCAGGCCTCCCCTCTCGCCCGGTCCCTGGGCGTCCCCCTGGACCGTGCGGGCCGGGTGCTCGTCAATGAAGACTTG
>CAZKHY010000148.1:0-7608 GCA_964552455.1 uncultured Nitrospira sp. | reverse complement strand
CCAGGGCGATAAGCGCCCCTTTTTCCTACAGTCACACACACGATGCAAGCAACAGGCGTTCGCAAACTGTCGTGGAGAGTAAGGCCAAGGATACCGGTGTGAGCAAGGGGACTAGACGTGTGCTGGGGAGCACATTCTGCTCAGGCGTGGTCTTCTATTTGCCAGTCAGGAGCGCGCCAGAAGCGAGGGCGGCATCTTGACAGAGGCCCAGGCATGGGCCAGCAAGGTCCTGCAAAATGCCCTTGACAGGACCTGCCACATCAGTTTATCTTGAGATAAATTCATGCTGCACTTGCTCCCCGCTCGATATGCCTTAGGGCCTCGGGCGGGGTTATTTTTTTCATGGGGTTTTGATGCCCCTCGAACCTTCTATTAAACGAGCCGCCGTCTTTATTGACGGACAGAACCTCTTCCATGCAGTCCGGGAAGCCTTCGGCTACACCTACCCCAATTACGATGTCTTAGCCTTAGCAGGAGCGCTCTGCCGAGCTCAGGGCTGGGAACTCAAGCAAGTGCGATTCTATACGGGGATTCCTGATCCAGGCGATGATCCCTTCTGGCACGACTTCTGGTCGGCAAAGTTGGCTGTGATGGGCAGACAAGGTGTCCATGTCTTTTCCCGTCCGCTGCGCTATCGCAATAAGACTGTCGATCTCCCTGACGGTTCGACACACACCTTCCTCACAGGGGAGGAAAAGGGGATAGACGTCCGCCTTGCACTGGACATCATCCGCATGGCCCACCGTCAGGAGTATGACGTAGCCCTCGTCTTTAGCCAGGACCAGGACCTCTCCGAAGTCGCTGAAGAAATCCGCGCTATTGCCCACGAGCAGCACCGTTGGATCAAGATGGTCTCGGTCTTTCCCATGAGCCCCACAACCCGAAATCGGCGCGGGATTAACAAGACAGACTGGCTCCGTATCGACCGCGCGACTTATGACATTTGCGTAGACCGCCGAGATTATCGGCGAAAGCCCCTTTAAGGGGGGGGAGTCTTGCGACACCCCCCTGCTTCCCCCCAAATAAGGGGCGCCCGCGTTTCCGCCGGCGCAGACCGCAGAAGAAGTTGGATACCTGATTCCTCTCAGCCACCCCCTCATGAAGAACACCGGCATGTCAGGCGGAATCCCCCAACGCCTCGCCCCATCCATAAACGTCTGAGATGCTTAAGCACAGAGCGCACCTGCCCAGCCATCTCCGCTTCTCCCACACGACGGTGTTCGATAAGAGATGTCTCGCCGCGACTTGATCATCCGACGCAGAGATCGGAGCAAACCTTAATATGCATCCCTGGCAGAACCCGTCGCTCGATCGCCGACTAAGAAAGTTCTCAATCATGTGTTCGACCCGCTCGCAATCCATACAGCCCTCCCTGCGCCGTCAGCGCCTGGAATCCCGCACCTCGATCTACCAAGGCCCACGATCCATCATGGAGTCCCTCTCAATTGGATCGATACGGCAGATTCAACACCATTCACGATCGCAGCACATCGCGGACTTTCTGCAGCAACTCATCCGGCCCAACCGGCTTCTGAAGAAAGGCGACCTCTTCGTTGAAGCGGAAGCCGGTGAGAAGGCTGTCGTCATAGCCGGAGACGTAGAGGACGCACATACGCGGACGTAAGACCAACGCGCGTGAAGCCAGCTCGCGGCCATTCAAGTATGGCATCGCGACATCCGTAAGCAAGAGGTGGATGGGTTCGGGGTGCTGCTGGCAGAGTTGAAGCGCATGGAAGGCGTGCCGGGATTCCAACACCGTGTACCCGTCCAGTCGAAGAATATCGGCGATGAGCCGTTGAATGGCCGGCTCATCGTCGACAACCAGAATCGTGGGGCTTTCTATCGGGGATTGCGCGGACATTCACTCTTCCGACAGCCAACAACGGTCGTCGGACCGCGCATGATCATCGCGGTTGAGGAACAAATAAGTGCGCCAGTGTATCAGCACGGGAAAGAAGCGTCAATTTGAATCCAGCCCTCCGGGGCAGTGACTGCCCATGCATCCTTGGGAAGCATCCAGCACTTCTTGCACCTTGCGTAACAGCGCCTCAGCAGTACAGGGCTTCTGAAGAAAGGCGGACCCCGCCTGCAACACGCCATGGCGGACAATCTCATCATCGGTGTAGCCCGACATGAAGAGCACCTTCATGGTCGGCCGCACGGGCAGGAGGGATTCAGCTAATTCCCGCCCACTCATCCCCGGCATAATGACATCCGTCACCAGCAGAGGGATCGGGCCTTGGTGCTGCTCACTGATCCGAATGGCCTCGTGACCGTCCCGCGCCTCCAACACGGTGTAGCCGCCTCTTTGAAGGAACGACCGAACGAGAGCCCGAACGTCCGCGTCATCCTCTGCTAGCAAGATGACCTCCTTCCCCTGTGGCAACCGGGTGGGGGGCACGCTTGCATCGTTCATCTGGGGGGCGTCTTCGACCCGTGGGAAATACAGTGTCAATGTCGTGCCTTGTCCCAGGTCACTGGCTACCATAATATAACCACTGCTCTGTTTCACGACCCCATACACCATCGCGAGGCCCAACCCTGTGCCCTTGCCCTGTTCCTTCGTCGTAAAGAACGGCTCAAAAATACGGGCTTGAGTCTCCGCATCCATGCCGCCGCCCGTATCACTGACGGTCAGTACGACGTAGGGACCTGGAGGGATCTGCGCGACCCCCGCTACCTGTGGTTGATCGAGTGTCACATTTGAGGTGGTGATCGTCAGCGTGCCCCCTTGAGCCATCGCATCCCGGGCATTGACGGCCAGGTTGAGGATGACTTGGTCGAGCTGCCCGGGATCGGCCTTAATTCGTCCCAGGCCCGCGCCCGGCACCGTCATCAGCTCGATGTCTTCTCCAATCAATCGGCGGAGCATGGGCTCGATCGCGGTCACTACGGCGTTGAGGTCCAGCACCTTGAGTTGCAGCACCTGCTTCCGGCTGAAGGCCAGCAGTTGGTTCGTCAGGGCCGTCGCCCGCTGGCCCGCTTGCTTGATCTGCCCCACGTTCCCGCGCTGGGGATCGTCTGGAGCAAGGCTGGACAGCATCATGTCGCTATATCCGTTGATGACCATCAGGAGATTATTGAAGTCGTGGGCGATGCCTCCGGCTAATCGCCCAACCGCCTCCATCTTCTGGGCTTGCCGAAGTTGCACCTCAAGCTGCTTGCGTTCGGTGAGGTCGCGTGCCACCAGCAGCCGGCCGACGATCCGGCCCTCTTTCTGCACTGTGGTGACATTGGCCTCAAGCCACATCGTCTGCCCATCTGGGCGAAAGACCTCCAACTCCATCAAATTCGGCATCGGCCTTCCCATCCCCATCGCCGCTAACTGTGCTTTCGCCATAAGCTGAGTGGAGAAGGCCGCCATGAGCGATTGTCCGATCAACTCGTGGGCGGGCCGACCGGTCATGTCTTCCGCCCGACCATTCGCCCAGCGGATGACGTCGTTCCCATCAAGATACAAGACCGCGTCATGGGCGTGGTCCAGCACCAGGCGGAATTGCTCCTCACTCGCGCGCAGCGCCTCCTCCGTCCGCTTATGCTCAGTGAGGTCCTCGATGATAAGGACAAGATCATCATCATCATCATCATCATCATCATCATCATCATCTGCACGGCGGATGCCACTCACAACCAGCCGCAACACTCGCGACTCACCGCTTGACGTCTGCCATTCCACCTCCCGCTCCACCGGTAACCAGTCACCTGAACGCTCGGCGCGAAGCCACTCCTCGACCCCTTCAATGGGGAGCACCGCGCCGAGGGGCTGCCCAAGGATGTCCGCACGGTTCCGGTGCACGGTTTCACAGAATGATCGGTTTGCAAACCGGATGGTCTTGTCTCTCCCCAGTCGAACCACCGACACCGGCAGTGATGCCATTGTGACCCGGTGCCGCTCCTCAGCGGCCCGGAGATCGCGCAGCAACTGGACGTTCTGGATTGCCACACCAGCCTGGGCTGCCAGGCCGGCGATCACGTACTCGTCTACGTCCGTAAATTCCTCCGCCCCTTGCTTGTTTGTCAGGTATAGCCGTCCGAAGATCCGACCGTGGGCCTGGATGGACGCGCCGAGGAACGAGCGCATGGGCGAGTGGTGCGACGGAAAACCCACAGAAGCTGGATGCTGGGTCAGGTCCTTCAACCGAAGCGTGCCTCCCTTTTTGGAGAGATAGCCTAGGAGGCCCCGACCTGTCGGCATGGCCCCGATGGCCTGCTTGGTGGCCTCATCCATCCCGACCGTGATGAACTGCGAGAGGTGCTCCCCGGTCTCATCGAACACCCCCAAAGCCGCGTACGTGGCCCCCGTCAGGGTCCGGGCCGTCTCCGTCAGTTGCTGGAGAAGACGTTCCAAGCGTGGTTCAGCCGTGAGTTGTCTCGCGGCCTCCACCAACGACTGCAAGGCCTGGGTCCGTTCGATCACCCGTAGCTCAAGCCGCACATTGGCATCGTGCAGCTCGTGCTGCTGTCTGGCAATGACCGACTGCATCTGCTCGAATCGCTCCGTCAGATGCCTCACTTCATCGCCGCCAGGAAGCGGAGATGGACCCTCCCCCGTTCCTGCCATCGTCCGCATCGTACCGGCCAGCCTGGCGAGCGGTCGCGTGACCATCCGCCTGGTTCCCAACACCACAATTCCCAGGACGAGCACCGACAAGGCGGTCCCGCCGGCCAGGGTGACGAGAAGATCCCGCCGGCTCTCCTGGACGTACTGCTCCATGGGAATGGCGATCTCCAAGCCCCCCATCAGATCATTCAGCTTGAAGTCACGCTTCGGGCTCTTGGGATGAGCATTGTGACAGTCCACGCAGGACTGAGCGGTGGCACGATCCCCTAGCATGACCCGCATCACAGGCCGGCCCTCGATCGTGTCGGTCCGGACAAACTGCCCGCTCGGGTCCTTCATCAAGTCGGCAAAAGCGTCTCGTTGGAACTGATCGTGCACGCCCTTGTCCGGGTTGATGGCCCAGGGACTGATCAGACTCGCCGCGATGAACCCTTCCTGAGCCTTCGCGGACATGTCCAGCACCTCGCGTGCAAAGGTGGCCGGCAGGGGAAAGCGTCCATGCACCTGGCGGTAGTCTGCCCCTAGGGACCCTCCCAGCTCTACGACACGAGGAACGATCACCGAAGCATAGTAGGCTCGTTCTGCTATGATCTGGACACCGAGGCTCCTCGCCCGCTGCGTGAGCTTCTCCTGAAGATTGGCCGCGTTTCGCTCATGGACCGCCCAAACCGCGAGGCCTGTGACTGCGGTCACGAGAGGGATGGCAAGGATCAGCAGTTTGGTCCCGATCCGCCAGCCCTGCTGAGGGCAGATTCTTTGAAGCAGCGTCACGAGTGAGTGAGTGAGTGAGTGAGTGAGTGAGTGAGTGAGTGAGTGAGTGAGTGAGTGCACGCGATGCCACTTGTGGAGGTGAGGCGGGTCGCCGTCTTTCTTCATTGTCTTCTCCGGTGATACGCATGCCCAATCCCCAAGCTCGCCCGATGCTTAGCTACAGTCCGCCGCGCGATCTGGTAGCCCTGGCTCTCTAACAGGGTGGCGATCCGCTCATCACTGAGCGGCTCTTCGCCTGTCGCGGGTTCTCCCTCGATCAGTGCCGCCACGGCTTGTTCCAAGGCTTCCATCCTGGGGCGGGTTGTGAACAAGGTCCGTAGCTCCAGCACGTCCCCACCATGACTGTGCTGGATGAAAAGGGTCTTGTTGGCCGTCACCCGGCTGACTGTCGAGGGATGGAGTTTGACCTGCTCGGCCACCTGCCGCAAGGTGAGCGGCTTCAGGAACGTGCGGCCTTGCGCAAAAAAATCGGTTTGGAGCTGCACGACCGCCTCGGCCACCGCCAAAAGGATCTCTTGTCGCCTGGCCAGGCCCCTGATGAGCCAAGTCGCCTCGTTGTGAAGCCGGCGGGCTGCTTTGGAACGCCGGCCCTGCTCACTCAAGGCCCTGACTTTCACAGTGGGAAGCCCACTATCATGGAGGCACACGGCGTAACCGCTGGAGCCTTTCGTGACCACAATCTCACACATGATGGGAACGGACAAAGGAAAGGGCAGTTGGGGCTGCTCCATGAGCCAGGGGTTGGTGGCCAACCGATCCCGCAGCAGGGCCGCTACTTCCAACTTGGACAAGGCTAGGAGAGCAATGGCCGCTTGCACCATCGGCGTCATCTGCGGCAAGGTAAGGCTCCCTCATAGATCACAATCCGTGCCGACTTGAGGCCAGAGACGAGCCCCTACAATGGGAGTTCGCGGCCACGCCTGCGAGCAGCCACCGCCTCAATCTCCCAACCACCATCATCCCGATATCAGCTACCGCCGCGACGGTCAGTGTCACACTTCGCCATCGGGACCTTGGCCATCCTTGCGTGCTTGTAAGATCCGGTGGACAGGGCAGTCTATCATGGGCAGATCCTTGTCCTTCTTTATGCTACGCATGCATGCTTCCAAGGCCTCCAGGTAACGGGTGTCCCCGCGCCGCGTCGCTTCTTGCTTGAGGAGATGCTGCAACTTCTCAAAGATCTCGCCCCTCTTGAGACTCCTGCTCGGCACGGGTGGCGCCGATTGTCGAGATGGCGGGAGAGCCGATGGCGAAGGAAAGCTCGCTCCTGGCAGCTTGCCGGAACGCAGGGTGTCTTCCAAGATGAGCTGCCCCATCGGACAATCAAGGTCGCCGCCTGAGACATGGACTGTGCATTCAGCCAGCGCCGCAGCGAATGCGGCATCGCCTCGTTGCTCAGCCTCGGCACGGAGCCGCTCGACTAATGCGATGTAGGCACAGTGATCGTACTCGGAAACATGTGTGCGCCCTTTCACAGCGTTTCCTTTCTCACCATCGCCCAACTCTGTTGATCCAGTTGAACGATGCATGGAGACGCTTGCACACATGCCGGTGGAGCATGGGATATGCCTCGAAGGGAACCCCTTGGCACATCCTGGCTCAGCCAGTGTCCCAATACACTGAAAGGCAGAGCGGTTTGTATATAACTTCGCCCACGGGGCGCGGTTTCTAGGTTCGGGGAAGGAAGGAAGGAAGGAAGGAAGTGCAATTGGTGCCACTGTTTCAGAGCGCTGCCCTTCATGACTTCCTCAAGCCAATACGGGTCCGCGATCCCAGGGTCATCTGATGCGCCACGCTGTGAAAGTGTGAAGTCTATAGGGTCGCCCCGGAAGGGCCAAATGACAACAAAGCAGGAAGGGAGTGTACCCGCAGATCACATAGCAACTTTTATGCAATCCAAGTCCCTACTGAGATTTAACATATACAAGAGGAAATTACTTGTCAATATTTCTTTTTTTCGACAAGCGATTGGCAAGGAGATAAATCCGTGGCGTCATAACCATGTGCCGTAACGCAGGCGAGCCAATTACGATGCAGCGAGGACACGCGACTGGACCGGAAGGACCTTGGATGGACGCCGCTCACCCTTGGAGAGAAAGTTCAGATCAGAATCTCAAGCCCAGTGACCGACCCATCCGTAGCGATTGAAATTGTGAAAGCTAGAACTTAATCTGACAATCAGACATCTGAAAGAAGATACGCGGAAGGCCTTTTAAGCGCGAATCTGCACCCTCAGCGATTCTATTTTCTCCGCAGGTAGGAACAGGGTAACCTTT
>CAZKHY010000147.1:0-7857 GCA_964552455.1 uncultured Nitrospira sp. | reverse complement strand
GCCCTGGACCGGATCAGAAAACAGAGAGAGGAAGGGCAGCAGGAATCGAAACGGTTGGCGGGCAAGCTGGCCAATGCGGATTTTACCGCCAAGGCCCCGCCGGAGGTCGTGGCCGAGCATGAAGCACGGCTCCGCATGATCCGCCACGAAGAGGCCATCCTTACGGACAGCGAACAGCAACTTCGGGCCATGATGCGGTGACGCCTTGTCTATCCCGATTCCCCTTCAACAGATCCGTGCAGCGGTCCAGGCAGCGCTGGCGGAAGACCTGAGCCTCGGCGACGCCACGACCGCCGCCCTCTTTCCGCATTCTCTCTCGGCCCGCGGCACGATCGTCGCGCATCATCCGATGGCGGTGGCCGGCATCGCCGCCGCCCGGCACGTCTTCGCACGGGTGGATCCGTCGCTCACGGTCGTCCGCACGGTCCGCGAGGGCGCCGCGGTGCGGGCCAAGGCCCCCCTGTTGATCGTCCAAGGCGACGCCCGCTCCTTGCTGATGGCGGAACGGGTCGCGCTCAACTTCCTGCAACGCCTGTCCGGCATCGCCACCCTCACGGCGCAGTTCTGCCAAGCCGTGCGGGGGTATCGCACCAAGATCCTGGATACACGCAAAACCACGCCGGGCCTCCGGGCCCTCGAAAAGTGGGCGGTCCGGCTCGGCGGCGGCCAGAACCACCGCCAGTCGCTCGGGGACGGAATTCTGATCAAGGACAATCATCTCGCCCTGCTTCGCGCGCAGCACATCGGTGCGGCCGAGGCCTGTCGGCTGGCCAGGGAGCGGGGCCCCCAAGGGTTGAAGATCGAAGTCGAAGCGCAGACTCTCGATGAAGTACGCGAAGCCCTGAAGGGGGGCGCGGACATCATTTTGCTGGACAACATGACGCCGGCCCTGGTCCGACAGGCAACCGCCCTGATTAAACACCGTGCGCTGGTCGAGGTTTCAGGCGGCATTACACTGAACAACATACGGGAAATGGCCGCGTCAGGCGCCGATTTCATCTCCATCGGCGCCCTGACCCACTCGGCTTCCGCCGCCGATCTGAGCATGGACATCGTGCCCCTGCCTCGGGGCCTCCGGCTCTCCCGGAAACGGAGAAGATAACCGATGGCGTCCCCCGCCGACTTCCAGTCTCTGACCAAAGAAACCATCCAAGCCCTGTTGCGCACCAAGACGTTCGGTCGCACTCTGTATCTCCTGCAAGAGACCACGTCGACCAACAACGAAGCCATGACCCTGGCTCAACGAGGAGCGACGGACGGCACGGTGGTGGTCGCTGAAACCCAGACCGAAGGCAAGGGACGGCTGGGACGCCGCTGGTACTCCCCGCCCGGGGAAAACCTCTATTGCTCGGTGATCCTGCGCAATGCGCCCACGGACGATCTGTCCGGATGGCTGTCGGCTGTGCCCCTCTTGTCGGCCGTCGCCGTCGCCCAGGCCGTGCAAACAGTCGCAGGCCTGAAGCCTTCCCTCAAGTGGCCGAACGACATCCTGATGGGGGACCGCAAGCTGGGCGGCCTGCTCTGCGAAAGCAGCCTGGCCGGCCAATCCAAGACCTTCGTCGTGGTCGGCATCGGACTGAACGTAAACGGCGGGAGGGAGAGTTTTCCGGAAGACATCCGCGAGATCGCCACGTCCATGGCGGCCGAGACCGGCCACCCCATTGACCGCGCCTCTCTCCTGGCAGCGATCCTGTTGGAGCTTGAGATTTATTCAAACGCCCTTCTCACCAGGCCCCCCGAAACGTTCCTGAGCGGCTATGCCAGGCTCTGCTCGACCTTGGGCCGCCGCGTCCGGGCCATTCTGGCCGAAGGAAAGACCGTGGAGGGAGTGGCGGACTCCATTGCCCCGAACGGCTCCCTGCGGATCCGCCGCGACGAGGCCTCCGGAGGAGGAACGGTCGAGGTGCGCGCCGGCGACATCATCCACCTGCGATGAAGACGTCAACCGTTCATCGTGAAACGTTAAACGCAATCGGCTGAAAGCCGCGCGCGAAGCTCTCTTCCTCCGACGGTTAACGATTCACGCTTAACGATTAACGGTTCTATGCTGCTCGCCATCGATATCGGCAACTCCACCGTGGTCTGGGGCCTCTTCCAGCACCAAACCTTGACCGGTCCCTGGCGCCTGGCCACCGATCGGTCCAAGCCCGCGGATGAATATGGACGGGCACTGGTCGTTCAGCTCCGGGAGGCAGGGCTTGCTCCCGAACGGATCACGGGCGCGATCTTTTGCAGCGTCGTTCCTTCTTTGACCCCCGTCTTCGAGCAGATGATAGGGACTTTCTTCCACTGCAAGCCGCTGGTCGTCTCCTCCGAGATGGACACGGGCCTCACGCTCCTTTATGCCAATCCGCGAGAGCTGGGAGCCGATCGACTGGTCAATGCGGCGGCGGCTTACGACCGGTATCAGACCGCTCTGGTCGTGGTTGATCTTGGGACCGCCACCACCTTTTGCGTCATCACCCGATCGGGGGAGTATCTGGGTGGCGTCATCGCACCGGGTCTCGGGATTTCCGCCGACGCGCTCTCCACCAAGACCGCTCAGCTCCCGCCGGTGGATCTGATCCCTCCCCAGACGGTGATCGGCCGTGACACCAGGAGCAGCATCCAGTCCGGTCTCCTCTATGGCCACGCAGGCCTGGTGGATGCCATCGTCACCCGCATACAGGAGGAGTCCGGACAAAAGGCTTTGGTTGTTGCAACCGGCGGGTTTGCCCCTCTCATCGCCCCCCTGTCCCGCACGATCCGGGAGGTCAGACCCAATCTGACGCTGGAAGGGTTGGCACTGTTGCATCGACGGACCAGTGGCAAGTGACGGTTCGCCCTCACTCCCTCAAAACTTTCCCAGTTCGCTCCTGAAACAAAAATGCGCTTGGCGGTTGACTTTACGATCCCGGTGGCTATCTCCCCGGCATACCGGTGTGATCTGTGGTAGAAAAAGAAGAAAACGCAAATAGAATCAGCGAGTTAGATTCACGGACTGGGGATGAATCACCCTCTAGTCCTGATGAGCCATTGACCCAGGGCGAGCGGGATGAGTCGGCCGACCTCAAGCAAGCCCTCGCCGCGAAAACCGACGAGGCTCAGGGCCTGCAAGAGAAGTATCTTCGGCTGGCAGCCGAATTCGACAATTACAAGAAGCTGGCGCAGAAAGAACAGAGGGATTTTTCCCGGTTCGCGAACGAGAACATTTTAAAAGAACTGCTCCCCGTCATCGACAACCTGGAGCGGGCGATCAAATCGGCGAAGGAAAGCAAGGGCGGCCAGGGCGCTAACGGATTGATTCAGGGGGTGGAACTGACGCTCAAGCAGTTTCTGGAAACCCTCACGAAGTTCGGCGTGCGGCCGATCGCCAGCATCGGCGAACCGTTCGACCCGGCCCATCACCAGGCCGTGGCGCGGGTGGAATCGGCCGCTGCACCTGAAAACAGCGTGGTCGAGGAATATCAGAAAGGGTATTTGCTGCACGACCGGATCTTGCGAGCCGCCATGGTCACGGTTTCTGTTGGCCCGGCTGGCAGCCCCGGCGGGAACGACACTTCCGCTAATCGGAAGAACGAAACCGCATCGGCCACCTGACGAAGCACAGGGCGCTGTCGCGTTGTTGAAGAAGGAGAACACACATGGGTAAGGTCATCGGCATCGATCTGGGCACGACGAACTCCTGCGTGGCAATTATGAGCGGCGGGGATCCTGTGGTCATCGCCAACGCCGAAGGCAGCCGTACCACCCCCTCGGTGGTCGGCATCACCGACAAGGGCGAGCGGCTCGTCGGCCAGATCGCCAAACGCCAGGCGATCACCAATCCGGAAAACACGATCTTTTCGATCAAGCGCCTCATCGGACGCAAGTTCAGCAGCCGTCAGGTCCAGGAAGCGATGAAGCGCCTGCCGTATAAGATCGTCGCGGCGGACAACGGGGACGCACACGTCGAGATCCGGGGCAAGCGGTACAGTCCCGCCGAGGTCTCGGCCATGATCCTGCAGAAGATGAAGCAGACCGCCGAGGACTACCTGGGCGAAAAAGTGACGGAGGCGGTCATCACGGTCCCGGCCTACTTCGACGACAGCCAGCGCCAGGCCACCAAGGATGCGGGACAGATCGCGGGCCTGAACGTGCTCCGCATCATCAACGAGCCCACGGCCGCCTCGCTGGCCTACGGACTGGACAAAAAAAAGGATGAACGCATCGCCGTCTACGACCTGGGCGGCGGCACCTTCGACATCTCCGTCCTGGAAATCGGCGAAGGCGTGTTCGAGGTGAAGTCCACCAACGGCGACACCTACCTGGGGGGAGACGACTTCGACCAGCGCATCATGGACTGGCTGGTGGAGGAGTTCAAGAAGCAGGAAGGGATCGACCTGCGGAAGGACCGGATGGCCCTGCAGCGGCTGAAGGAAGCGGCCGAACGGGCCAAGATCGAGCTCTCGTCGTCCCAGGAAAGCGAGATCAACCTCCCCTTCATCACCGCCGACGCCAGCGGCCCCAAGCACATGGTCGTGAAGCTCACGCGCGCGAAGATGGAGCAGTTGGTCGACGATCTCATCCAGCGGACGATCGAGCCCTGCAGGAAAGCCCTGGCCGACGCGGGCGTGACCGCGAAAGACATCAACGAGGTGGTGCTGGTGGGCGGCATGACCCGGATGCCGAAAGTCATCCAGGTCGTGCGCGAGTTTTTCGGCAAGGAGCCGCACAAGGGGGTCAATCCGGACGAGGTCGTGGCGGTCGGCGCCGGCATCCAAGGCGGCGTGCTGAAGGGCGAGGTGAAGGACGTCCTGTTGCTGGACGTCACCCCGCTCACCTTGGGCATCGAGACCTTGGGCGGCATCTTCACGCACCTGATCGAGCGCAACACCACGATCCCGACCAAGAAGAGCCAGATCTTCTCCACGGCCGCCGACAACCAGAGCGCGGTGACGATCCGGGTCTTCCAGGGCGAACGCGAGATGGCGAACGACAACAAGCTGCTCGGTCAGTTCGACCTGGTCGGCATCCCGCCGGCCCCGCGAGGGATGCCGCAGATCGAGGTGGCCTTCGACATCGACGCCAACGGAATCGTCCACGTCGCGGCCAAGGACCTGGGCACGCAGAAGGAGCAGTCCATCAAGATCACCGCCTCCAGCGGGCTCAGCAAAGACGAAATCGAAAAGATGGTGAAGGAGGCCCAGTCCCATACGGAGGAGGACAAGAAACGGCGGCGGCTGGCCGAAGCCAGAAATCAGGCCGACAACCTGATCTATGGGACCGAAAAGAACCTGACCGAGCACGGCGACAAAATCGGCGAGGACGACAAGAACAAGATCAAGGACGCCATCACGGCGGTGCGCAAGGCGATGGAGGGCGACGATCCGGCTGCGATCGAGTCGGCCATCCAGACGCTGACCACCGCTTCCCACAAGCTGGCGGAGGAAATGTACAAGAAGGCCTCGGCTTCGGCCGGGCCCGGCGCTTCAGCGGAGACCGGCGCCCAGGGCAACGGCTCCACCAAGACCGACGAAAAAGTCGTGGACGCCGAGTTCGAGGAAGTGGATAAAGACAAGAAGTAACCTGTTAATCGAGCAAGCAGGCCCTGCGCGGCTTTGGGCCTCCGCGAGGTGATCCGGAGCCGCGTCCTCCAAGCTCTCCATGGTGCACGTGGCCAAACGCGACTATTACGAAACGCTCGGGCTTGACCGCAACGCGTCCGAAGACGAAGTCAAGAAGGCTTTCCGCAAGCTCGCCCGCCAGTACCATCCCGACCTGCAAAGCGGCGACCCCCAGAAGAAAGCCGCGGAAGAGAAGTTCAAGGAAATCAACGAGGCCTACGAGGTCCTCAGCGACCAGGACAAGCGGAAGCGCTACGACATGTTCGGACATGCCGGGGGCCAGCAGGGCTTCGGCGGCGGGTTCGAAGGTTTCGATTTCGGCCGCGGCGGATTCGGCGACGTCTTCAACGACATCTTCGAAGACTTCTTCGGAGGGGGCGGCCGGGGGCGGCAACGAGCCGAGCGCGGCTCCGATTTGCAATACAACCTGGAACTGTCTTTCGAAGAAGCGGTTTACGGCAAGGAGGCCAAGCTCAAGATTCCGCGCTGGGAGCAGTGCCAGGACTGCAAGGGCGCCGGCGCCCGCTCGGCCGCCGGGCTGAAAGTGTGCCCCAGTTGCAAAGGAGCCGGTCAACTCCGGTTCCAGCAGGGTTTTTTCAGCGTCAGCCGCCCCTGCAACCAGTGCGAGGGAGCGGGCCAGATCATCACCGACCCCTGTGGCACCTGCCGAGGCCGGAAACGCGTCTATCGGGAGCGGATGCTCTCGGTGAACATCCCGGCGGGCATCGAATCGGGCATGCGCCTCCGCCTGGCCAACGAGGGGGAGCACGGAGAAAACGGAGGGCCGCCCGGGGATCTGTACGTGGCGGTCAGCGTGAAACCCCACCCGACCTTTACCAGGAAGGGCAACGACATCCTCTGCGACGTGCCGGTCAGCTTCGTCACCGCCGCGTTGGGCGGCAAGGTGGAAGTGCCGACACTCAAGGGCACCACGGTCATCAAGGTCCCGGCCGGGACTCAGCAGGACAAGACTCTGCGTCTGCGCGGGCTGGGTGCTCCGAGCCTCAAGGGCCATGAAGCAGGGGACCAGATCATGAAAGTCAAGATTCAAATTCCCACGAAGCTGACGCCCAAACAAAAAGAGCTCTTGGCCGAGTTCGCCAAGGAAAGCGGCATGGACCTGGATGCGGACGGCGACGGGTTCTTCGACAAGATGAAGACGTACTTCGAATGACCGCGCGCAGCCCCGTCATTCGTTGTTCGTTATTCGTCAATCGTTAGGATGGGGAATTGGCTTCCATGTAGACGTGTTCCGGTTGACGAATGACGGATGACGCTTCAGCCTAACGCTTCCCCCCCCCTCACGCTCTCGAACATGCCGGTCTTCTTCATCACCGCCGACCAGATTCAGAACGGAGCCGTAGCGATCACGGGCCCCCTCTGCACCCACTTGCGGGACAGCCTTCGCCTCCGGGTCGGAGAAGAGTTTTGGCTCGGGGATGAGCAACGGCGGCGCTATCGGGTGACCGCCAGCAGCATCGACCGGAAGAGGGTCAGCGGAACCGTGCTGGAACAGATCGCAGGCCCAGCCCAGGTCCACCCTCCCCTTATCCTCGGACAGGCCCTGCTCAAAGGCGACCGGATGGACTGGATCGTCCAGAAGGCCACCGAGCTCGGCGTGGCCTCGATCATCCCGTTGGTGACCGCCCATGCGGTCGTTCGGCCTCGACCAGACCGCCAGATCCCGCAGCAGGACCGTTGGCAAAAGATCGCCTTGGAAGCAGCACAGCAGGCGGAACGGTGGGAGATCCCCCCGGTCACATCCCCTTGCAGACCGGAGCAATTCTTCGAAAACCGCTCTTCCGCTCCCCTCAAGTTAATCCTCTGCGAGCGAGCCAAGGGACAAAGCCTTGCCACGATCCAACTTCCCTCTGGGCCAGACCATCCCGTCATTCTGGCAGTGGGGCCGGAAGGAGGCTGGAAGAAAGAAGAAACCGAACAGGCCCTCGCCTGCGGCTTTACACCGGTCACGTTGGGACAACTGATCCTCAGGGCCGAGACCGCAGCCCTGGCGGCCTTGAGCGTGCTCCAAAGTCGCCTGGGGGAGCTGGGATGATGTTGTCGCGTGAAAAGGCTTTTCCTACACCTTTTACGTCTCACCTTTCACGGTTGCGACGGGCTGGCCGTGATGCGGAGGATCGTGCCCCGTTCCCCGCTGGCCCATCCCTGGGCCGGATCGGGGAAGGTCAAACCGTAGAGAGCGGCTTTGGTTCCGTTTTCTTGTTCGACCCAGGTGAAGCCGGCATCGGTGGTTCGGAAGATGCTGCCACGG
>CAZKHY010000146.1:0-7938 GCA_964552455.1 uncultured Nitrospira sp. | reverse complement strand
GGAACGGTTGCAGGATGCGCCAGCCTTGCCCATCTGAAATGCGCCCGCAATAGTATTGGTCCGGCATCGTCACGAGGTTGTACCCTTTCGGCTTGGGCACGTGGCCCGAGAGCGTCACCCTGCCGGTCAACGTCCCGCCATCCGTCACCGAGATTTCGTCGTAGGCCCGGACGGGTGCGCCCGCGCCGATCATGATCGCGACCATTATGGCAAGGAAATATCGCATGGCCTCATCCTCTTCTGGTGGAGGGAGATGTACGTTTCGGCGTTCGTTGCCCTCACGAGGGGCGTGCGCGTTTCTGCCGTTCCACGGCGTCCACGATCCGTTGGATCGTGTCGGCGGTCAAATCCCGGATGGTCACGTGCGCCTCGTCATCTCCGCTGAATGTGCACAAGGCGATCGTGAAACAGTCTGTTCCGCCCCGGATGATCTTGAGGGCGATATTGGACTGGTGGCAGTGCACCCCGACGAACAAACAGACGTCGATCTTGTTCTTCCAGATGGTCAGATTGGGGTGGTTGGGGTTGATCTCCCGCTCCGGAACGATCTTGGGGTATTTCGGGCGGTAATCCGCCATCGGGATCACCTTGGCCGGCACCGCATCCGCCAGGGCTTTCACAACCGTGGCCTCACGGGCCGCCTGCGCATTCCATGCCCAGAGCACGAGCGGGCCGGGGAAGATGGTCGGGTTCTTCGCCCCCAGCAGTCGTCGTGCCGCCTCCTCGATCGCCTGCTGCTCCGGGACCACTTTTCCCATCACCAGCCCCTCTCCCTTGGAAGGCCCGACGACCCCCATCTTCGTCACGGCTGGCGGCAAATACCCTTCCGGCCCCACGACCATTTCATACGGTTTCATCCGGACGCCCCCTTTCATGTGATCGCGTTGTTAGGCTCCCAATCCTTCGCGCAGAAAAATATCCATCGGTGTGAGTGCCTGGCCCGGCTCCGGCATGAGCGTCGAGCAGTCCACCGAGGTCCACGACCTGACCAACTCCGTATAGCGGCCGGAACGGGTGGGTTCCACGACGACCACGCGCTTCACGGTGGCGGCAAAGGACTCCAAATCCGGAACCGGCGCCGGCCGCACCATTTTGGGATACAAGGCCGCCACGTTCAGGCCGAACCGCCGGCAGAGCGCGACGACTTCTCGAACCACCCCTTGGGCCGTTCCCCAGGCGACGAAGCCGACGTCCGCCCCGGCATCGCCGTCCCGGGCGGCCTGCAGCGACGATTCCGCCGACGGCGCGGCCACGGGCTGTTCAGCCCGTCCGTTCCGCTCGGCCTCCCGCACGATCGTCACCAACTGGTCCGCGGGAACGCTCTGCCGGCGGTTCGCCAGGGCCGCATCCATCACGACCCAGACCGGCGCGGAGCCCTTGCGCCCAAGCCGCCGGGCCGCACTCACCAGGTTGACCGCATCGAGCAGATCGGCGGCCACCAGCACGACCGGCCGGGAACCCGTGTCCTCCCCGCCGACGTCCGTCGGGTCGGCCGCCCCGAGGAGGGCCGTGACATCGCCGTCGGGGCCGCGATACGCGTGAGGCGAGGGGGTCCCTTGGTCCGTCAAGGACGCGACCTCTTTCCACGCGTCGCTCAGGTGTTCGACCAACCATTGATCCGGTGCCCGATCCAGCGCCGTCGCACAGGCCGATTCACAAGTGCAGCTTCCGATGGTCAGGCCCAGCGCAAGGGCCTGCCGAGCGTCCAGCATCATCCGCCGTCGGCCGGGCGGCGGAGGTGGCAACGCGCAGATGTCGCGTTTCGTGAGCTGGGTCGAGGCGAACCGGAATCCGGCATCGAAGCACCGAAGGTCCGCGGCGGACCCCACCCGCCTGCGCACCGCCTCCCCGGCAAGACCGAGGAGATGCGCCAGGACTCCGACCGCCACCAACCCCTTGCCGGAGGGGTCGCCGCCGCATTGCCGGTGAAGGTCGGAAAAGGGAATGCGGTAGGGAATGACCCCTTCCGGAATGGTTTCCGCAAGCCGCTTTGAAAAAGATTGCGCCTCGTGGAGCAACACGCTCCCCGGCTGCAACCCGAACTGATTCCCCTCGAGCACCGCCGGATCAACGGAGGCCAAGACATCGCACCCGTTTCCCATCGAGCTGATCGGTTCCGTTGACACGCGCAGGCGCCCCGTGGAGGCGGCCCCCTCTTCGCCTTGCCGGCCAAGCTGGCCCAACACCTCAAGGCCTTGGTCCGCAAGCGCGTGCTCCAGGGCGGTCATTCCGCTCCTCAGGCCGGCCGTGCCGCGCCCGCTGATCGCGATGACCAGATCGGAGACCGGATCGGGTCGTACCGGGAGCCATGCAGTGAATGGAGCCATACCGGCCGGATGCCTTCACTCCGGAACGTTGGGCGTCAGGCCGGGCTCCCCGGCCTCGTGCAGCCAGTGGACGGCGTAGCCGCGCAGGAAGAGATCGTCGTAGACGGTTGACAGAAAGGCTCGGCCATCGCTCGGATACAGCCGTCGCCCCTCCCAGTCTTTCACGCCCGCCCGAAACAGCGTGACCATGAGACCCGCATGATTCGTGGCGACCGCATGGGTGGTCGGATCAAACCACACATTCGCCGTTCGTCCCCTCGGAAGCTGCACCACGAGCACATCCATGCCGTCTCCTTACCGCTCGCTTCTCTCCGGTTCCGCTTTGTCTTTCCCCCCCGAAGTGCCGTGGGGCTTCCCGGGTGCCGCCTTTTCGGGGGACACCACGCCGCCGGCCAAGCGCTGCCGGCATCGTGCAACACCCTCCCAAGCCCGCAAGTGGTTGGGATCGAACGTCAGCACCTGCCGCCAGTGGGACAGGGCGTCCTCGATCTTGCCCAAGTCCTCCAACAGCGACGCCAGCTCGCATCGGGACGCGACGTCCGTCGCGGACGCTCTGAGGGCGCTACGCAACTGCTCCAGCCGCATGGTCGGCATGTCGCCTCTCGCGCCCGCTCCGATGCCAGGCGGGCGATCGGCCTTCAGCTCGCCGCCGTGGAAACTGTGCAGACCCGCTCCTCTCCGTGATTCGCTTTGATTTGCGTGCCGGTCAGACGCACCGTCTTGCCGTCTTTCGGCATCGCGATCCCCATGTCCTTGCGGACCTTCCGGAAGATTTCGATCACGCGGTCCATCTTCTTCACGTCCAGATCCTGCAGACTCACCATGGCATCTTCATGAATGTCGTGGCAGAACGCGACCGTGAGGCAGTTCGTCCCGGCCCGCACCATCCGCAACGCCAGGTTGGCATAGTGGCAATGGATTCCGATGAACAGCGCCACCTCGATCTTGTTGGCCCAGATCGTGAGGTTGGGGTGATTCGGGTTGATCCCTTCTTCCGGATCGATCTTGGGATACTTCGGGCGATAGTCGGGCATCGGGATGATCATGACGCCCGGAATCTCTGCCGCCAGTCTCAAGAGCGCCTGTCCCTTGGCGATCCACTCCGGATTCCAAGCCCACAGGTACAGGGGGCCCGGGAAAATAGTGGGGTTCTTGCGCGTGAAAAATTGCCGGGCGGCTTCCGTAATGACCTCGTCCTTAGGCGCATGGCAGCCGTACAACAATCCCGATCCCGAGTCGGGAATGGTCACGCCGAGTTCCATCGCCGACGGAGGATGAAACCCCACCGGGCCAACGTTGATGATGCGTTCTGGCTGAGGCTCGCTCTTCGTACTCATACTCCCCCTTTGTTGTGTCTCGACGCGTCAGGCCGCGCGGTATGTGGCAGAATCCTTGCGCGCCATTCAAAGGTCACACCTATCCTGTTAAGACGATACAATGAAGTGAGCAAGTCGAATGCCAGGCAGAGGCGGCCGCTCAATCAGAGAAGATCATCAAAAATAACAATGGATTACGCACAGGATGTGGCGATCTGGAAACGGACCGACACTACTTGTCTCAAGAGTTATGCAGAAATTGCAGACCGGTCATTCCGATCAGGAGTCGCGCAGCACGCGATTCCTTTCATTTTTCCCCTCTCAGCGAGAATCAGGGCTTGCTGTGACCAGTAAAATCAGGCATGGATCACGGGATGAGGCAGGTAGCCAAGCCTGATTGCCTCCTGCAAAGATTGCAGCCTGCGCGACGCACCTGGCAGAGCCAGGCATCATCTTTTCCATTACTAAGCGTACTTAGGAGATTGGTGGCTTATCCGTCGGCTGCAAGATTTGCGCAACCGTGCCGGCACAGTCTTTGGTGACCGATGAAACAAAACGCAGAAGGGCGGGATTGATGGCCGGAGAGAGAAGCGTTTAGTCCCGGATCCCGTACTCTTTAATCTTGTAGTGGAGCGCTCTCGGGCTGATGCCCAACAGCTTGGCGGCTTTTTCTCTGTGGCCGGTGACCTCGGCAAGGGTGCGGCGTATGACTTCCCGCTCGATCTGGGCCAGAGGACTGCCGAGGGTGACCAGCATGGTGCGGGACTCCTCCTCGTTGGCTTGGATCTCTGTCGGCAGATGGTGCGGATGGATGGTCCGGTCGCGGACCGTGACCACTAATCGCTCGATGACGTTGCGAAGTTGGCGAATGTTGCCGGGCCAGGCATAGAGGCGCAGCAGCCTGAGGGCTTCCCGCGACGCTTCTTGCGGCTCGCGCTGGTGCTGGGCGGCAAACTCGCGCAGGAAGCTCTCGACCAGGAGCGGAATGTCGTCCGCCCGATCGCGCAGGGGGGGCAGGCGGACCGGAATCACGTTGAGGCGATAGTAGAGATCCTCGCGAAACCGCCCCTCCTTGACCGCTTCCTCAAGGTTCCGGTTGGTCGCCGCGATGATCCTCGTATCGACCTTGACCACCTTGGTCCCGCCCAGGCGTCGGAACTCCTTCGTATCAAGCACCCGCAGAAAATCCACCTGAGACTTCAGGGACAGCTCGCCGACCTCGTCCAGGAACAAGGTGCCCCCGTCGGCCAGTTCGAACCGGCCGACTTTGGTACCGGAAGCTCCCGTGAACGCCCCCTTCTCATACCCGAACAGCTCGCTCTCGAGGAGGCTTTCAGGAAGCGCGCCGCAGTTCACCGTCACGAAGGGGCCGTTCGTACGCGGACTCTTATGGTGGATGGCCCGGGCGACCAGCTCCTTGCCGGTCCCGCTCTCCCCCACCACGAGCACCGTCGCATCGGTCCCGGCGACCATCTCGATCAGGTTATAGATCTGATGCATCGGTTCGCTGTCGCCGATCATCTCCGCGAATCGCGTTCTCGTCTCCAGACGGTCGCGCAGTTGCCGGTTCTCCGTCGTGAGCACGTGCCGTTCGAGGGCCTTTTCGACCAACACGGGAAACCGCTCGCGGTCGATGGGCTTGGTCAGGTAGTCATAGGCGCCCAGCCGCATGGCCTCCACCGCCGTTTCAATCGAACCATAGGCGGTCATCACCACGATTTCGGTCTCGGGCCACAACTCCTTGACGCGACGAAGCAGCCCCATCCCCCCGATGCCCGGCATCTTCAGATCCGTGATCACCAAGTCCGCCCCGGCCTCTTCGAGAAGAACCAGCGCCTCCTCCCCGGTCGCGGCCGCACGGGCACGATGGCCGAGCTTCTCCAGCATCGTCACCAGCGCGGTACGGATGTTGACCTCATCTTCCACGATGAGGACTTCTGCGCCCTGCGTCATATCCCGACCATGTCGGCGTGATGCCGGAGCGGGGCCGCCGGCAGCCTGACGGCCACCGTGGTGCCGACGCCCGGCGTGCTCGCGACCTCGATCGTTCCGCTGTGATCTTGAACGATCCGGTAGGCAATGGCCAGACCGAGACCGCTCCCGCTCGCCTTGGTGGTGTAAAAGGGCTCGAACAGACGATGCAACTCCCCGCGTTGGATCCCGACGCCCGTGTCCTGCACGGAGATTTCCACCCAGTCTCTGCCCGACACCGTTCGCGGCGCGGCCGCGATCCGGCAGACCCCTCCGTTCGGCATGGCATGGAAGGCGTTCACGACGATATTGACCAACACCTGGCTGATCTGGGTCTCATCACCGAACACGCAGAGCAGCCCCTCCGCCAGCGACGTGTCGAGGCGGACCTTCTGTTCCTCCGCCTCATACTGGAGCAGCGAGACGATGTGCGCGATCAGTCCCTTCACGTCCACTTCGTGAAGGCGGATCGCCCCGGGACGGGCGAACTTCATGAAATTGTCGAGGATGCCGCCGAGCCGACGGGTCTCGGCGTTCAGGACCGCCAGGTATTGGACGGCTCGCGGCGGCAGACGGCTCTTCTCGCGGAGCTCCTCTTCCAGCAGATGCAGGTTGAGGTCCACCGCGCTGAGCGGGTTCCGCAGTTCATGGGCCACGCCGGCCGACAGCGTGTGCAGCGCGGACAGCTTTTCGGCGCTGCGGACCTGCTGTTCAAGGGCCAGCCATTCGGTCACGTCCTGGGCCTGGAGAATCACGCCGGCCGGCCGGCCGTCGTCGTCCGCCAGCTCCACCGTGCTCACCCGGATGGTACGGACCGCCCGGTCTCCGTCTCCATAGGGCAGGTCCTTGTGGGGCACGTAGCGGTGCGCCAGCAGCGCCTCGTCGAGGACCAGTCGGATCGTATCGCCTTCGTCGAATACCGCCTGATAGGTTCTCCCGAGCAACGCCGGTGAGAGACGCTTCAGCACCAGCTCGGCGGTCGGGTTGACCGCCGTGATGAGCCCGTCCCGGTTCACGGTCAGGATGCCGGTCGGGACGCTCTGGAGGATGTTCCGGGCCAGCCCCTTGACCTCTTCCAGCGTGCGGCGGGTGTTCTGATAATGAATGAAGGTGATGACGGCGACGATCCCGATCGAGCTCACCAGGAACAGCAGCACGGTGAACATGATCAGATCCCGGCGGGACTGCCAGAAGGCCTGGAACAGCTCGGTCGGCACGGTCTTGCCTTCCGTGAGCCCGTGCACGACGAACTGCTCATGCTCCAGGCTGAACAGCAGGAGCAGGGTGACCGCAAAGGCGAGGATCAGGAGGACGGACGCAATCAGGCGGAACGGGACGGTGCGAAACAGGGGGGATTCCGGGACCGGGCGAAACATGACCTCCTCAATCGATGTCGCGTTTATGAGACCGAACAGGCGTTCATCCTACCACAGGAATCGATCCCGTACATACCGGCGAACGGGTCCGGGCTGGGCAAGAGCTCCTGCGAGCCGACGATTCTTGTCAGTCCGGGGCGCTCAGCGCCAGCTTCACCATGACCGCCAGTTCCACCTGATCCAGGTCCACCGGCTTGGACAGGACGTCGAAGGCGCCGAGGTCCATGGCTGTTTTGAGCAGGGGCTCATCCTGGCTGGCGGTCAGCATGATCACGCCGACCGGGGAGCGGGCTTCCTTCAGCCTCCGCAGCACCTCCACCCCGTTGATCCCCGGCATGTAGATATCCAGCAGCACCAGATCGGGGGGCTCCTGCCGGATCACCTCCAGCGCCGCTTCTCCGTTGGCGGCGACCTTGATCCGGTAGCCGCGCCGCTGCAGAAACTCCCCCACCAACTGGCCGATCTCCGGCTCGTCGTCCACGATCAGGATGGTGGAGGGCTTCCCACCGACTCCCGCCTGTTCAGGCTTCGCGGAAACCGATACGGCTTTGGCGGGGCGCCCGGCTTCCTGCAACGCGTGGTTGACCGCCTGCATGATCACGTCCATCTTGAGCCGTTTCCGCAGGACGTCCGTGACACCCATTTCGCGGGCCCGATCCTCCGTCTCGACGCCGACCTCGCTGGTCAAGATCACGACCGGAAGGTGCGGGGCCTTGGCCCGGATCTTGGCCAAGACCTGGAGGCCGGGCATCCCGAGCAAAGCCAGATCAAGCAGGACCACCGTCGGGGACCGGGATTCGAAAACCTGGATCGCCTCTTCGCCGGTTCGGGCTATCGTCACCTCATGCCCGTACGCGCCCAGCACTCTCTTGAGAGTCTCGCTGAACTTGTGATCGGCGTTTGCAATCAAGATCGTCGCCATTCTGAACCTCCCGAGTAGCTGTCAGC
>CAZKHY010000145.1:0-8075 GCA_964552455.1 uncultured Nitrospira sp. | reverse complement strand
GCGCAAAAGGTACAGGAGCGGCGTGCCCACGATTGGCAGGGTCCCCAGCATGTTGGTGACGACGGTCATGCCCCAGTAGGAGACGTTGTCATAGACGAGCGAATAGCCGGTGAAACCCATCCCCAACGTCACGAAGAGCACCGCCGAGCCGGTCACCCACTTCCACTCGCCGGGCGTGCGGTAGGCGCGGGTCAGGAAAACCCGGATCACATGGAAGCACAGGAACAGGATCATCAGGTCCACCGAGAATTTGTGCACTCCCCGCACGAACCAACCCAGGTACACCCCGTGGGTGATCTGCTCCACGCTCTCGTAGGCCTTGTCCGGCGAAGGGACGTAGTAAAACGTGAGCAGCAACCCGGTCGTCACGAGCAGGCCGAACAGGGTCAGGGGAATGGCGCCCAGCGTATAGGGCCACCAGTCCAGGTGCTCCGGCAGGTCCTTCTGGATGTAGTCCACCCAGCTTTTCTGCCTTGAACCCTGCGGCACCGAGGCGCTTTGCAATGCCAATGTTACCGTCTCCTATCTCCCGGAGCTTTCAGCAATCAGCCCTCAGCGGACAGCTTCCGGCCAACAAGCTGATGGCTGAAAGCTGACAGCTATGCACTGGCAATGTTCACGTACAACTGGTCCCCCCGCTTCACCACCTCAAAGCGATCCAGCGGACGGGGCGGAGGCCCGGCGATGTTCCGGCCGGTCCTGTCAAAGACCCCATGATGGCAAGGACAGACAAACTGCTCCCGCTCCTTGCTCCAGGACACGAGGCAGCCCAAGTCCGTGCAGCGTCGGGAAAAGGCCACCACTTCCTCGTTCGTCCTCAGCACCATGATTTTCTGGCCGCCCAGATCCATCGGCACCGCTTCCCCGAGCGGGACCTTGGCCTCGCTGCCGATGAGGACCGCTTCGTACCGTTTGGGTTTCGGGCTGGGGACGAGAAACTGGGCAAAGCGCAGCGCCAGCGTCCCGATCCCGAAGAGCAGGCCGAACCCCATCACGGCCTGGCTGAGAAACCGGCGGCGCCCGAGATCATCGTGGATAATCGCCATGCAGCCTCGTCGTTCGTGAAACGTGAAACGTTACACGCAAAAAGATAGGGTCCGTTCGGAGGTTCTTCTGACGATTAACGAACAACGATTCACGCTGAACGTCCTCAGGAATAGCCCCGTTCGCCATGCTGCGCGAGATCCATGCCCATGATCTCGTCTTCCCCTTCGACGCGTGGCTGCCACACCAGCGGGATGACCTTGACCAGCAGGAACGTCATCGCCCCCGCAAAGGCCCAGACCGCCAGCACCGCCACCACCTGGGCGAAAAATTGATACGGGTAGCCGTAGAACAAGCCGTCGCTCCCGTCCGGATTCACGGCCGTCGAGGCAAAGAGCCCGGTGGCCACCATGCCCCAGGTCCCGCCGACCGCGTGCATCCCGAACACGTCCAGCGAGTCGTCATACCCCAGGATCGGCTTGACGAAGTTCACCACCATGTAGCAGAACCCGCCGGCCCCGATCCCGATCACGACCGCAGAGAGGGGGGCGACGTAGCCGGCCGCCGGAGCGATGGCCACCAGGCCTGCGACCGCCCCGCTGACCGTACCCAGCAGCGTCGGCTTTTCCCGCTGGATCCACTCGACCGCCGTCCAGGCCAGCGCAGCGGCGGCGGCGGCCACCTGGATCGAGACGAACGCACCGGTGACGGTCGTCATCGGCGCGACGCCGGTACCGGCCGAGAACCCGCACCAGCCGACCAGGAGAAAGGCGGCGCCGCAGACCGAGAGGGGCAGGCTGTTCGGCTTCATTTCCGTCCGCCCGTAGCCTTTGCGGGGGCCGATCAGGATCGCGGCCACCAACGCCGTCACCCCGGCGCTGATATGAATGACCGCCCCGCCGGCATAGTCGAGACTGCCCAAATCGGCCAACCACCCCCCGCCCCAGAGCCAGCGGGCGATCGGGCTATAGACCAGCACGGCCCACAGTAGTCCGAACGGGAGAAAGAACGAGACCCTGATACGCTCGACCAGCGCCCCGGCCACCAGCGCCAATGAGAGCGAACCGGCCATCATCTGGTAGGCGAGGAACAGCGAGGGGCCGGACTTCTCGCCTCCCGCCGCATCGGGAGCAACGGCCAGCCATTCACCCCCCAGCAGCCAGACCAGCGAGACCAGCACGAGGGCCAGGAGCGGGAACCCCATCGTGTTCAGCACGTTCTTCTTCCGGACCATGCCGCCGTAGAACAGCGCGACGCCGGGCAGACTCAGCATCACCAGCGTCGTGGAGATCAGCAGCCAGACCGTCCGATCGGAGCCGGCCATCAGACCGCCGCCCGGTTGAGCGACGCCCGGTAGTCGCCCGGAGCCGTGCGGCGCAAGATCACTTTGCCGGATCGGCTCAGCCGGTCTATGGCGAGGAACATCTGCGTCCAGCTCACATCCGGGAGCGAGGCCGTGAGTTGCTCCATTGTCTTCTCCCCGCTCGCCCGCAACACCTCCAGAACCCGCTCCTCCGCCGAAAGGCCTCCACCCGGCCCTGCGGCCTTGCGGCTGACCTGGTCGGTACAAACGGTCATGGGCGCCTCCTTTTTTCGGATGGACACCGTGAACATCCTCCCGCCGTCCTGCAGGAAGAGCAGCAAATATGATGCCATCGAATTTGGCCCGATTGGCCGCTGGTTTCCATGAAGCCGACGTCAATGTTGCGACAATTTTGTCAGAAGTCGAACAAAATGGACGGGAGAGGGCGACCGGTCTGTCCGTTGTGCTCGCACAACGCGCACATTTTCACCCGCCCACCCCGGCGCGCCAAGACGCGCCCCTTCCCGGGCGAAGTGCCGGGTACCCGTTGCTCTCTGAAATGCAACGGGTGATGATGCGCGCAGCCAAGGACAGTCCGGTCACCCTACTTAAAAGCAGATAAGGCTCTTAAAAGCAGATAAGGGAGGGGAACGCCATCAACCGATTTTAGAACGTCTTGTACTCCAGCCACTTGCCGTTCAGCGTGATCTTGCAGCGGGCTTCCCCTTGGCTGCCGATGACCCGCTCCATGTCGAGGGTAAAGTCGATCGCGCTCATGATCCCGTCGCCGAACATCTCGTTGGCCATTTCGCGCAGCGAGTCGCCGTAGACCCCGATGATTTCCAGGAGCCGGTACTTGAACGGATCCGTCGTGTTGGGAAAATCGGTCCGGACCGGAAACTTGGTGAGCGACGCCGTCGTGTCCTTGTCCAGGCCCAGCAGCTTTCCGACCTTGGCGGCCTCGGCCGGCGCCAAGCGATGATTGCCGCTCAACGCGGCTGCCACGAAGGTCGGGTTCCTGCCGACCGCCTTGGCCAGTTTGGCGATGGTGATTTTCTTCTGCAGCCGCTTCGCCTTGATGATGTCCCGTGCCTTCTTTGCTTCCATCATACCCTCCTGTTTAAACGAACGCCCCCAACCGGGGCAGCATGTCACGAGGTGCTACGTATGTCAAAACCGCACGACCAGGGGCGCCGCGGTGTCCGGCCGTTCCGGCTCGGCACCCTCTCCGACGGTTCCATGGGCGGCATGGCGCACCAGGAAATGGATGATGTGGTTCCTGATCTTGTAGTAATGGGGGTGTTCGATGATCGAATCCCGCGAACGGGGCCGCGGGACCGTCACATCCACGATTTCCGCGATCCGGGCGGAAGGGCCGTTGGTCATGAGCATGATCCGGTCCGACAAGAGGATGGCTTCGTCCACGTCGTGGGTCACCATGAACACGGTGTTGCGGGTGTTGTTCCACATCTGGACGAGTTCTTCCTGGATCACCCCCCTGGTCAGCGCGTCGATCTGCGCGAAGGGCTCATCCAGCAGCAAGACTTTCGGCTCGATCGAGAAGGCCCGCGCCAGCCCCACCCGTTGCTTCATGCCCCCGGACAGGGCTGTCGGCCGCTTGTCCTCCGCCCCTTTCAGCCCCACCAGGCTGATATATTTGTGGACGTGCGCGGCGATCTTCTCCCGGTCCCAATCCGGATAGGCCGCCCGGACCGCCAGCCGGATGTTTTCGAACACCGTCATCCAGGGCATCAGGGAAAAATTCTGGAAGACCACCATGCGGTCCAGCCCAGGCCCTGAGACCTCCCGTCCGTTCAGCAAAATCCCCCCTTCCGACATCGTCTCCAGGCCGGCGATGATGTTCAAGAGCGTGCTCTTGCCGCAGCCCGAGTGGCCGATCACGGTCACGAACTCGCCTTTGTCGATCTTGATCGTCGCGTCCTTGAAGATACAGACGTTCCCGCTCCCGGACGGGCTCGGGAAGTACTTGGTCACATGATCGATCTCCAGAAAGGCCATCCGCTCCTCCCGTTCGTCTTATTCCTGATAGGTCACGAAACCAGCCAGTTTATTGAACCCGGAATCCAGGATGACCCCGACCACCCCCACGACCAGAATCGCAAAGATCACGCCGGCGATATCCAGGTTGTTCCACTCGATCCAACTGAGGTACCCGACCCCCAGTTCGCCCAGCAACATCTCGGCCGGCACCACCGCCACCAGCGCGCTCCCGAACGAAATCCGGAGCCCGTTCACGATGGTCGGTGCCGCCCCGGGCAGGATCACCTTGAACAGACGCTTGAACCAGGACAATTGGAGAATGGCGGCGACGTGGAGATAGTCTTTGCGCAGGGAATTGACGCCGAAAGCCGTCGTGGCCAGAGTCGGCCAGATGGCCGCCATAAACACGACCAGCACGGCGGTCCATTTCGGATCCTTCACCGTATAGAGCAGCAGCGGCATCCAGGCCAGTGGCGAGATCGGCTTGAGGATCTGGATGAAGGGATTGACCGCCTGGAACAACACTTTGTTGAGGCCCAGCAGGACGCCGAGTATGATCGCCGCCACGGAAGCCGCCAGGAATCCGGCTCCGAACCGGGTCACCGTGTAGAGCACCAGGTAGGCGATCCCATGGTCGTTCGTTCCTTTCTTGACGAAGGCCTCGCCCAGCTCGGAGCGAATCTTGTCCAACACCGCCAGCGGCCCCGGCACGCCCTTCACTTTTTCTTTCTCCGGATTCCAGGCGTATCCTCCCTCGGCCGTCCGCACGATATCGCCGTTGAACTCCATCAACTGGAGTTGCTCCTCGGTAAGCCCCTTGGGATCGAAAGCTCCTCGCAGAGTCGAGAGATGCCAGATCACCAGAAAGAGAACCAGCAGCGTCCCGGTTATCAGCCACGCGTCCCGACGACCCTTCGCCTGTCCTTGCAGCACTCCGGCCATGGTCCTTCTCTCCCTTCTATCTCAACCACCCTCTCCGTCTCTTTACGCCATGCTGTGAATCTTAAAGCTCTTGACGTACGCCTCGGGCTGACTCGGATCGAACACCCTCCCCATGATCGTGTGTTTGGTGGAGGTGCCGTTGTGGGTCGGATAGCCCAGTTCCTTGGCAATGCGGTCGCAATCCGCCGCCAGATAGACCTGCTCGGCCACCTGCTTGTAGTTCACGTCCCCCTTGAGATGTCCCCAGCGCTTCATCTGGGTCAGGATCCAGATCGCCATCGAATGCCAGGGATAGGGATCGAAGTCGATCCGCTCCGGCACCTTTTTGATGTTGCCGAGCCCGTCGGCGTAGGTGCCGGTCAGCACCTGCTCCAGAACGATCACCGGCTGGTTCAAATAGTTGGTCGGCGCGATCGCGGTCGCGATCTCCTTGCGATGCGCAGGGTTGGACGCATAGTGCGTCGCGTCCACGATCGCCCGCCACATGGCCTGAAACGTGTTGGGATATTGCGTGGCAAAGTCCTTCGTCACGGTGAAGGCGCAGCAGGGATGGCGGTCCCAGATCTCTTTCGAGAGCATGAAGAGGAACCCGACGTTTTCGTACACGGCGCGCTGGTTGAAGGGATCCGGCCCCAGGTATCCATCCACGTTGCCGGCCTTCAGGTTCGCGACCATTTCGGGCGGCGGCACGACGCGAATCTGCACGTCCTTGTCCGGATGGACGCCTCCCTCGGCCAGAAAGTAGCGGAGCAGGTAATTGTGCATGGAATAGTCGAAGGGGACGCAGAAGCGGAACCCCTTCATATCGGCCGCCGTTTTCACGCCCTTGTGCTTGACGTGCAGGGTGATGGCCTGGCCGTTGATGTTCTCCACGGCCGGCATGTACATCGGGGTCGGCATGGACCCGGCTCCCAGCGTCATGGCGAGCGGCATGGGCGTGAGCATGTGGGCCGCATCCACTTCCTTGTTCACGGCCCAATCGCGGATCATGGCCCACCCGGCGGCGCGTTTGACCGAGGCGTTCAAGCCATGCTTCTTGTAGAAGCCCAAGGGCTCCGCCATGATGATGGGGGTGCCGCAGGTGATCGGGATGAAACCGATGCTGACGTCCTTCTTCTCCGGCTTGCCCGCCGGATCAGCCGCAAAGGCTTTCAGCCTCCCCAGCGGAAAGACCTCCGCGATCAGCCCAGCCAGCGCGGCCGCCCCCAGTCCGGCCAGGAATTGCCGGCGGGAAGGCGTCGCCGCCCGCAGGACCGCCGCCATGACCGCCTGTTCGACCGTGCGGTCGAAATATTCTTCCGACGTAGTCCTCAGGTTCCCAGCGATTTCTTCATCCCTGTTCATACCAGGCCCTCCTTTCACGCCTCACGTTTCACGCCTCACTGATCCCGTATTTCTTCATCTTGTAGGCAACTTGCCGCGGCGTGAGCCCCAGCGCCCGGGCCGCTTTGGCCTGAACCCACCCGGCCCGTTCCAGAGCGTCCAGCAGGCGACGCCGTTCGATCTCCTGAAGGCTCTCCCTCAGCGGCTGCTTCTCCGCCTGAGCTTTGCCTGTCCTCCCATGCAGACTGCCCGTCACCTGCTTCATGTCCGCAAAGTACCCGCGCAACGACGGCGGAACGGTCTCGATCGTCACCAGTCCGTGACCCGGCTCCACCATGACCACCAGTCGCTCCACGCAGTTCTGCAGCTCCCGCACGTTGCCGGGCCAGTGGTAGTGGCTCATCAGCGTCAAGAGATCGCGTCCCAGCCGCACCTGCCGGCGGTTCTCCCGGTTGAAGCGGGCCAGGAAGTGCTCGATCAGCAGCGGAATGTCGCCCGCACGTCCCCGCAGCGGCGGCAGCGTGATGGGCACGACGTTGAGGCGATAATAAAGATCCTCGCGGAACGATCCGGCCTGAACCATGGCCTCCAGGTCCCGATGGGTGGCGGAAATCACCCGCACGTCCACCGACAGGAGCCGATTGCCCCCGACCCGCTCGAAACATTTTTCCTGCAGGACCCGCAGCAGCTTGACCTGGGTCGTCAGCGGGATGTCCCCGATCTCGTCCAGGAAGAGGGTCCCGCCGTCGGCCAGTTCGAATTTCCCTTTCCGCGTGTCGACGGCGCCGGTGAAGGCTCCCCGCTCGTGCCCGAACAGCTCGCTTTCCAGCAACGTGTCGGCCACCGCCGCGCAGTGCAATCGGATGAAGGGCCCTTTCGCCCGCTCTCCTTCCAGATGGATCGCCTTGGCCACCAGTTCCTTGCCGGTTCCGCTCTCTCCCCGGAGCAGGACGGTCGCCTGGCTGCGGCTCACCCGCCTGATCTCCTGATAGACCTGCTGCATCACCTCGCTCTGGCCCACCAGGCTGGCGTGCAAGCCCGTCTGGAGGGGCCCACGGGAAGCCTTTTCACCGGCCGCGCGGCTCGTCTCCGGCTCATCCGATCCCGCTCGGCTCTTCGCCAGCCAGGCTCTCACCGCCGGCAGACGAGCTTGCAGAAGTTGCTTCGCCCGCTCCAAGCGCTGTTGGTCGCTGCCGGAACAGGCCAAGGCTTCGCCGATGGCTTCCAGTGCGGCACATTCGTCCATCAGGAAGGCCCGCAGGGAGTCTTGCACCTGTTCCGCCGCGTCCGCCACGGATAGCATCGTCGATCCTTTACGAATAAAAAACGGCGCCAGCCTTCCGTCGAAAAGGAGTCAGGAACTCCCCTCGACGGAGCTGGCGCCGTTGCCAGTTTGGTCCGCCCGACTCCTTTGTCGGGCCGTTATCATCAACCGCCAGCTTCCTCGCTGACGGCTGACTGCTCCTCGTTACACGTCGTAGTAGAGGAAGAATTCATAGGGATGCGGGCGCAACCGCATCTG
>CAZKHY010000144.1:2050-8184 GCA_964552455.1 uncultured Nitrospira sp. | reverse complement strand
AGCGCTTCCTTCACACGGAAGAGGCCACAGGTTCGATACCTGTATCGCCCACCATACCTCGCTTGCGTGAGCCGTTTGCCACCTTAATTTATTATCGTTCAAATTGGTAGCAAACGGATAGTTTGTCCTCTGTTTTATGCCCCCCCCAACCTCGCTTGCGTGATCGGCGGGCTCCTTATCGTTGTGTCGAGCTTGACGCCCGCCGAGAAAACCCTCCAGTGATTTCTTTTCTCTATGCCTCGCTTGCTAGAGCCGCCGCGTTCGATCAACTCGCGGCGGAGAGGTCTTTTTCCACAAGTAATCCAATTCCCTCGCTTGCCTGTACCGGCCACCATACCAAACTTCGTTTGAGCCGCCGGCTTTTCATCGTCTTATCGCAATTAACGCCGACGGAGAAACCCTCCAGTGATTTCTTTTCTCTGTACCGCGCTTGCGTGAGCCGCCGGCTTCCGCCCACGCCCCCCTGCTGAAAACGCTGATTTGCTGGACAGCAATGGGACCCGTCGGATAGACTGGCCGATGTAACCCTCGATGATCTCCTGGACAGTGAGGTGGTGTATGAACGGATGGAAGCTGATCGGGCTTGTGCTGGTCCTGGCTCTCGTGAGCGCCGGCTGCGCCGGCAATCGGGAGGTGCAGGTCGGCCAGCAGGCCACCATGTACTCTTCCATGGATGCCACGGCGCTGGTCTATTCGGATCCGGCCGCCGCCGCGTTGTTGAACGATCATCCCCTGCGATGGATGGCCTTCGCCCTGTATCCGGCAGGAGTGGTCGTGGACTACACCGTCAACCGGCCGCTCTACACCCTGGGATCGGTCGCGCCGGGCCTGTTCGGGTACACGAGCGAAGACGCCATGCTCGATGCGCAACGGCTGGGGTTCAGGCGCTGAGCCGTGCCGCGCCTTGTCGGGTGCTCGCGTAAGGGCTTGCTCCGTGACCGGTGCGAGCCCTTGCGGTTGCCGAGACGGTCTGAAGCCGGCCGGTCGTGTGAATTTTGAATCATGCAGGACAAGACGGTGTCAGCTCCTCCCGCTCTCCGATGAATTCTCCCAAGAAGTCCGTCCATCGTTCCATCGATAACCCGTGGCGTCGGTCCGGATTTGCTCTGTCGGTCTTGACGATCGGGTTGCTGCTCGCCGCTTGCGAGGACGTTCCCGTGCGTCCTCGCAATGCGCCTCCGTCGGAAAGCGATCTGACGCTGCTCAAATCCGTCCATCTCTGCGACAAGAAGGCGGCGTTTCTCCAGGCGAGGCAGGGGCTTCCGCTGCAACGGGAAGCCTGGGGGAGCGGGGAAGAGCTGCGCCTCCCCGCCAACAAAAGCGAGTCGGGGGCGGACGAGTCGTTCTTCTTCGATGAAGACGGGCTCCTGGTCGGCGCCCTCTTTCTCTTTCCCGGCGGTCGCGACCTGAAGCCGTACCCGGTGCTCCGTCGGACCCTGTCTGAACTCAAGCCGGCCCTTGAGTTTTACACGAGCCTGACCCAGGTCCCCAACAGGACCAATATGGACAGCAGCGCGCTCTACCAGACGGGTGATGAAAAGACGACGACCCAGTACCTCACCCTGGGCCAAGTGCGCTCCTCCCTGCTGCTCCTGGCTTCCGTGTCCATCGATCCCTATGCCTCCTTGCTTTCCCCTTATCGGCGGGAGTTCCTGGCCCGCCTCGCGCGCGGCGAGAAGGGCAAGGAGGCGAGCCAGGAAGCGAAGGGGGCGGTCGACAAGGAACCCTTTCCTTCCTTGCAGCAGTTTGCCAGGGGGGAGACGGCCCAGTTGGCGCTGGCCTATTGCGGGGTGCGCAACCATGAGATCGCCGTCTCCGCGTATGGCAAGGCGATCGCTTCCGGGTTCTCCAACAAGGTGCAACTGGCGGAAGCGCACCACAAGCTGGGGCTGGCGTTGAAGGCGACGGGCAAACTGGAGCGGGCGAGGGACGAGATCCAAAAGTCCCTGGAGATCCATCCCAACCGGCCGGATGTGCTGAACAACCTGGGTGATGTCTACCGGCAGCTCGGAGACAAGAAAAAATCCCTGGCGGCCTTCGAGCGGGCGGTGACTCTCATGCCGAACTACCCGATCGCGCGGTTCAATCTGGCGGAGGCCTATGCCCAGGACAACCCCAAGCTGGCCGTTTCCGAATACGAGACCTATCTGGCGCTGGCGGAAGGGGTGCCGGAGGAAGAAGGGCGGATCGCCCTGGCCAAGAAGCGCGTCGCCGAATTGACCCGCCGGTGAGGGCTCAACCGGGAAGGGGCTACTGCCTGATTTTTTCTTCCTGCTCTTGGAGGGTCTTGCACTCGATGCAGAGCGTCGTCACGGGACGAGCCTTCAGCCGCTTGTACGGGATTTCCTGCCCGCAGCGCTCGCAGATGCCGTAGGTGCGCGTTTTCATCCGGTCGAGCGCCTCGTCGATCTTCTTCAGCAGCTTCTGTTCCCGCTCCTTCAGCCGCAACGAGAAATTCTGGTCCACTTCCGCCGTGGCCTGGTCGCTGAGGTCCGGAAAGGCCGCGAGCTCGGGACGGTTGGTCAGGACGATGCCCGCTTCCTCCAACAAATCCATCCGCTGCCGCAGGAGGTCCCGGCGGATGTCGGCGTACTTGCCGGCCGCTTTCTTGGCCGGTTTGCCGGTCTTTGCAGGCCGGCGCGTGGGGGAATGCTGCAGTTTCGGCTTGGCGGCTTTGGCAACGCTCTTGGCCATCGCTCTCCCTTTGGTGGATCGGTGTGACTTCAATGAGCTGATTCGAAAAAACTATAACAGACCCCGGCTATTTCCTCAATCCAAACCCTCTAGCCAAACCCTTCACCCCGACGCGGGTCGGACCGGTCACAGGTCCCGCCGGCCCTCCAGGGACTTGATCAAGGTGACCTCGTCCGCATACTCGATGTCCATGCCGACCGGAATGCCGTAGGCGATCCGGGACACTTTCGCGCCGTGGGGCTTGATCAGCTTGGTCAGGTAGATCGCGGTCGCTTCCCCTTCGATCGTGGGGTTGGTGGCGAGGATCACTTCCTGAACGTCCCCTTCTTTCAGCCGGTCCACCAGCTCCTGGGCTTTGATGTCCGATGGTCCGACGCCGTCGAGGGGCGAGAGCGCACCCAGCAGGACGTGGTAGAGCCCGCGATAGCCTCCGGTGCGCTCGATGGCGTAGAGGGTGCTGGGTTCTTCGACCACCAGGATTTTGGTGCGGTCGCGCTTGGGGTCCCGGCAAAACTCGCAAAGCTCGCCTTCGGCGATGTTGCGGCACTGGCGGCAGAACGCCAAGCCCTCCTTCACGGCGCGGATCGCCTCGGCCAGGCGGAGGGCCTCGTCGTGATCGGCCTTCAACACATGGAAGGCCAGGCGCTGGGCGGTCTTCTGGCCGATGCCGGGGAGCCGGACCAACTCGCGGATCAATTGGGCGAGCAATCCCTGCTGGTCGAGGCCCATCAGAACAGTCCCGGAATGCGCAGCCCGCCCGTGAGGGCTTTCATCTCTTCCGCCATCATGTCGCGCGCCTTGCGCAGGGCGTCATTGGCGGCGGCGGCGACGAGGTCTTGCAGCATGTCCACGTCCCCGGACTTGGCGACTTCCGGATCGATCTTGACGGCGACGATCTCCATGGCCCCGTTGGCGGTCACCGTGACCATGCCGCCGCCGGCGGTCCCCTCCACCTTCTTCGCAGCGGCCTGTTCCTGGATCTTGGCCATCTGTTCCTGCATGGCCTGGGCCTGCTTCATGATGTTCCCGATGTTGCCGAACGGGTTCTTGGTCATTCCTCTGTCTCCTTCTGCGGCGCGACCTGACGGACTTCGACCAGCTCGCCTCCAAACACCTCCAGCGCCTGCTTGACCAGGGGATGGGCGCGGGTCCGTTCCATGAGGGCCTGCTTCTGGTCCCGCTCCTTCGTCGCGCGGGCCTGCGCCATGCTGGGCCCGGCCGCCTGCGCATCCGCGAGCTCGACCACGCGGAGCCGGACCGACCGACCGGCCAGCTCCGAACAAATGCTTTCGATCACCGTGCGGGTCTCGTCTTTCATGATTCGGTTCAGCGCGATCGAGGCGGTCTTGGGGTAGCCCAGGGTCACCTGATTGCCGTCGATCCCGGCCAGCGTCCCCTGCGCGAGAAAGGGCGCAACGTTCGGGTGCCGGCTCTCCACCAGTTCCAGGAGCCGTTCCCAATGCAGTTGCACGGGCGGCAGAGCAGCGGCGGGGCGAGGCGCGTCGGCCTGATGGGAAGCCGCAGCCGGCTTGTTCGCCGTCTTGACCGGCGCGGTGCCGGTCGATCTCGCCGGGGCGGCCGGCCCTCCTTGCGGCTTTGCCGGCGGCGCGCCGGGTTTCTGGATCGGAGGCTGGGACCGGACGTTCGGCGAAGCGGTCTGGGGAGCGGGGCGACCGGCAGGGCTTGGGGGCTTCTCGACCGGTTGACTGGCTGCCGGCTGAGTCGGCTGGCCGGCGCGTGGCTGCGGGGCGGTGGAAGTGGGGGATCCGGCCGGCGTCGGCGTGGAGGACGAAGTGGCGCCGGGGATCGATGAAGCCGGAGCGGGCGCGAGCAGCAGGCGCGTGGCTCGAACCGCTGCGGCTTCCAGAACGAACCGGGGATGGGCGCTCAGCCGTAAGGCGTCTTCCGCCTGAGAAAAGATGCGGAACAATTCCTGGAGCTGCTCGGCGGAAAACGCCTTCGCGTCGGCGGCGATCTGGCCGATGTCTTCCACCGAGAGGTCCATGATTTTCTGGAGGCCCTGCGGTCCCTGTGCGGCCGGAACCACGGCCGCCACCAACAGGTTTCTGACGTGCTCGACGACGTCGGCGCAGTAGGCGCGCAGATCATGGCCCTGGTCCAGCAACTGGGCGACCACGCGCAGGGCCGCCGGACTGTCCTGGGCCATGACGGCGGCGATCATGGTGCGGACGTGCTCCTGCGGGACCGCGCCGAGCAGCATCTCCAAATCTCCCTGCTTGATCGTCTTGCCGCCGAAGGCCACGGCCTGGTCCAGGAGGCTGAGCGCGTCCCTCATGCTGCCTTCGCTGGCCCGTGCGATGGAGGCGAGGCTGCGATCCTCCACGGCGAGGCCCTCTTGATCCGACACGTGACGGAGACGCTGGATGATCTCGGTTTTGGTGATCCGTCTGAAGTTGTAGTGCTGGCAGCGGGAGAGGATGGTCGCCGGAATCTTGTGGATTTCGGTCGTGGCGAAGACGAACACGACGTGCGGAGGCGGCTCCTCCAGCGTCTTGAGCAGTGCGTTGAAAGCGGAATTCGACAGCATGTGGACTTCGTCGATGATGTAGACCCGGTAGCTGCCCCGGAAGGGCGTGAACTTCACGTTCTCGCGGATCTCCCGCACGTCGTCCACGCCGGTGTTCGAGGCGCCGTCGATCTCGACGACGTCCACGGAGGTGCCTTGCGCGATCTCCTGGCAGTTGGCGCAGGTGTCGCAGGGGGTGCCGGTGGGGCCCTTCTCGCAGTTGAGGGCCTTGGCCAGAATGCGGGCCACGGTGGTTTTGCCCACCCCGCGCGTCCCGGAGAAGAGGAATGCGTGCGCGATCCGCTTGGTCGTGATCGCGTTGACCAGCATCTGCACGATGTGCGGCTGGCCGATCACGTCCTCGAAGGTGCCGGGTCGGTACTTTCTGGCGGAGACCTGGTAATCCATTGTCCTTGGCGCGCTAGGCGTCCGACTTTAAATATACGGGCAGTGGCGCGCCAGACCTACCTTCCGGCAATGGCCATAAACACCGCTTCATGGGCCAAGAACATCACTGCCTGTTGGTACAACTGGCGCGCCGCTGCCCAAGCAATGAGAGACGATGTTATCGCGCCAAGAAAGTGGGGCCAGGTGATCCTGCGGCACCCAGACTGGCCTGCTTACCGTTGCTTCCTTCCGGACCTGGCGGGGTTCACAGGATTCTGTCGCACAGGGCCCGGCCCCTTCATCTTGGCGCGTCCGATATCCGATCGTTTTCCAGGAGGCAGTGGCGCGCCAGAATACCTTTGGGCAATGGCGGCGTACACCGGAAGCGGTGTCGCGTAACGCGACTCCATTTAAGAAATCATTATGTCGCGAGGCGACACCGTTTCATGGCCAGGGAAAATCACTGCCTCTTGGTACGGCTGGCGCGCCACTGCCTTTTGGCCGACAATCCGGCGGCTTCTATCGC
>CAZKHY010000144.1:0-1950 GCA_964552455.1 uncultured Nitrospira sp. | reverse complement strand
TGGCGGAGAGGGTGGGATTCGAACCCACGGTCCCGTTGCCAGGACACGTGCTCTCCAGGCACGCCGATTCGTCCACTCTCGCACCTCTCCGCGCCATCTTTTCAAAAGAGCAGGCATCTTAGCACGCGACCCCTTCAGCGGCAAGACAAGGAGAACCACGTGCTTGACTCGGACCGACTCGGACGGTAGCCTGTCGGGACTTTGCCGGGACGCGGCAGGACCGGCGACGGATCTGCGTTGCAGGAACCTTGGCTGGAGACCGGGCTGAGCGGTGGGTATGACCTCCTCATTCGAACTCCTGGTCTCGCTCGTCGCCGGCCTGGGCCTGCATTTCGGCGGGAACAAGCTTCTCGGCGACAACATCAGGGTCCTCATCGGCCGCCAATTCCGCGATCTGCTCCCCCGGTTGAGCGCGGTCCCTTTCACGGCGGGCCTCTTCGGGATCCTGTCCGGCTTCGTGACCTGGAACAGCCGCACCGCGACCTATATCGTGGCGGGCTTTGTCCACAGCCGCCTGATCCCCCTGCAACAGGGCATGCCGATCGTCCTCTGGGCCAACGCGGGCTGCTCCTTGCTGGTCTTTGCGGCGGTGCTGCCGCTGAAGTACCTGGTCCTGCTCCTGCTCGGGTTTTCGGGGATCTTTCTCAACCTCGAAGCCCCGCATCGTTTCCGCAACGCCTATGGCGCGATCTTCGGCCTCTCGCTGCTGCTGTTGGGCTTGACCTTGATCAAGACCAGCGCGGCGGGCCTGGTGACCAACGCCTGGTTCCAGTCGCTCCTGGTTCTGATCAAGGAATCGCCCGGCCTCTCGTTCCTGATGGGCCTTCTGCTCACGGTCCTGGCGCAGTCCCACCTGAGCATCACGCTGATCGCCATTGCCCTGACGGAGTCGGACCTGCTCACCGTGAACTCCGCGTTCATGATCGTGTTGGGCGCCCATGCGGGCAACAGCGCGAACACTTACCTGCTCGGCTGGCGCTTCACCGGGTCGGCGAGGCAGGTGATCATGACCCAGGTCCTGGGCACGCTGATCGGGGTGGTCCTGTTCGTCGCGGCGTTCACCGAGGAGCAGTTCGGGTACTTCCCGTCCTTGAAAGCCGCCATGGCATGGGTGACGGACGATAGCGACAGGCAGGCCGCCTGCATGACGATCCTCTTCAACTTCGCCGTGCCGGCCGTGCTGGTCTTCTTCGCCGGCCCCTACCAGCGGCTGATTGGGCGATTCTGGTCTCCGTCCGAGCAGGAGTCCCTCTCCCACCCTGAGTACATCCAGGCCTATGGAGGGCAACCGGAGACGGCCGCGCTGCTCGCAGAACAGGAACAGCGGCGGCTGCTCAAGCGCCTGCCCGCGTATCTGGACGAGCTGCGCCGGGGGAACGGGCCCAAGCAGGGGCCCGGGGCCGAGGCGTACCATGCGGCATTCGGAAGCATCTCGGAACAACTGCTGGAGTTCCTGCTGCACGTCCTGCAGGGCAATGTCGCCCTGGAAACCTCGGCCAGGCTGCTGAACCTGCAAAACCGGCAGAAGCTGATCGAGACGATCGAGGCGGACGTGTTCGGACTGTTTCGAATCCTCAGGGGCCGCACGGGCCAGGGCAAGGCCGAGCAACTCGGCCTGAGCATCGTCGAAAGCCTGGATACGCTCCTGCTGACCGCCGTTGCGGCGGTGGAAACAGGCGATCCCGACGAGCGGGACCTCCTCTCCGTCCTGACCTCCGACCGGGGAGAGATGATGGAGCGCATCAGAAAAAGCTACCTCTCGGTGGAACATGATCTGTCGTCCGACGACCGGTCCCTGATCCTGTACGTCACGCACCTGTTTGAACGGACCGCCTGGTCCATCGGGCAGTACGGACGGCTGCTGGCCAGCGCAGCGGCATAGGCGGCAAGGGAAATGAAGGGCTTGCGCCTTGCTGCGCGGTTCCCTATGCTGGCTGCTATTCATACGGC
>CAZKHY010000143.1:0-8224 GCA_964552455.1 uncultured Nitrospira sp. | reverse complement strand
CGAGAGCCGGCCCCGTCTTCCTCGCCGCGCTGACGCTCCTGACCTGTACGGTCGGGGTCCTGTCGGCCGACGCGCAACTGGATCGGTTCCGGAAACTGAAAAAGGAAGCGGAGACCGTCCAGGGCGACGATGCGTCCATGGCGGTGGTTCCGGAGGGTTCCTTCTGGATGGGCATCGACGGGACCATCGGGCTCGAGGATGAACGTCCGCGCCACAAAGTCCGGCTGGACGCCTTCTCGCTGGATCTTTACGAGGTCACGACGAGGCGCTATGCCCGGTTTCTGGCTTCCACCGGACGCCGGCCTCCCTGGCTCTGGGAGTCGGTCAAGATCGACATCCACGGGGATCGACCGGTGGTCGGAGTGGATTGGGGGGATGCCGGGGCCTACTGCCGCTGGGCGGGCAAGCGCCTGCCCACGGAGGCCGAATGGGAAAAGGCCGCCCGCGGGACCGATGAGCGCCTCTATCCCTGGGGCAATCAGGTTCCGACGGCCGAACTGGCGAACTTCGCCCTGGGGGCGCGGTTCAGCTATAGCCAGGCCTTGATGCCGGTCGGGCACTATGAAACAGGCAAAGGGCCCTATGGCCACTCCGACCTGGCCGGCAACGTCTGGGAATGGGTGCAGGATTGGTACGAGGGGAGCTATTACGAGCGCAGCCCGGAACGTAATCCCGCCGGACCGGAGGAAGGCCAGTTCAAAGTCTTGCGCGGGGGCGCCTGGTCCGACCTGCCCAAGTACCTTCTGACCTACGGCCGCTTCAAGCTGCCGCCCGACACGCGGAACAGCTACATCGGCTTCCGCTGCGCCAGGAGCAGTTGACACCGGATCGGCGTCTTGTGTAGTTAGGTTTCTGCATGAGGAGGACGGACGTGGCATGGTCTGAGGCGAAGCCGATCCGGTTGCTGATCGCGGACGACCAGGAGATTGTCCGGGCCGGCCTGCGCACTTTGTTGCAGGGGGCGCGACACATCGCGGTGGTGGGGGAAGCCGCCACGGTGGGCGCTACGATTCAAGAGACGGGGCGCTTGACCCCTGATCTGGTGTTGCTGGATCTCCGGCTTTTGGATGGAAGCGGGGTGGAAGCCTGCCGGGAGATTCGGCGGACGAGCCCGGAGATGCGCATCCTGGTGTTGACGTCGTTCATGGACGACGAAGCCGTGCTGGCAGCCATGATGGCGGGGGCGAACGGATACCTGCTGAAGACGGTCCTGATCGAGGACCTGGTCCGTGCGATTGAAAAAGTGATGAGCGGCGAAACGGTGCTGGACCCGGCCGTGTCTCATCTGGCGCTGACGCGCATGAAGGCTTCTCCCGCCGGTCCGGCCTTGTCGGCTCAGGAAGGGCGGATCATGGCGCTGGTGGCCCAAGGGAAGACCAACAAAGAGATCGCGGTGATCCTTGGATTGAGCGACAAGACGGTGCGGAATTATTTGAGCGGCGTCTTCCAGAAGCTCAACGTGACGCGCCGCGCCCAGGCCGTCGCCTTGTTTGCCCGCCGACTGCCGGGATAGTCCGGTTCCTTCCGGTCGAGAACCCGCCTGCTTCCATGCGTGCGATGCCCCGTGCCTGTTTGACCGGGACATTTGTCCCGTCCGCCTAGGGTCATAAAACGACTCGTCCGGCTGCTGTTCATTCCGATACAACAATGGCGGTCATAGCGTTTTTTCCGAGAGCACGGTCAACCCCTTCCTCTTTTCTCGTCTCGCCCCGTGGCGAGGAAAGAGCGGGCGTATGGCCGTTGCCTCGGCATTAGTTAAAGCAATTCTTCCTGCGTTGAAGGAGGTTCCATGGAGTTACGGAAGTTTCCCCGCATTCCGGTCGAATTTTCCATTTCATTCGCAGGCATGCAGCACGTAAGCGAAGGCACCGTGATCAACCTGTCCGTCGCAGGGTGCGGGGTGGAGAGCGCCAAGAGCGTCCCCAAAGGCATCCGGCTGAGCCTTCAGATCAAAGTCCCCGATTCCGATTCGCCGATCGAGGTGGAACAGGCTGAGGTTCGATGGTCGTTGGGGCGAAGGTTCGGACTGCAGTTTCGCAGCGTGACCCCGGAAAATCTGGAGCGGCTTTGCCGTCTCGTCGAGAATTCCGTTCCCAAATCCGCCCGGTCGTAGGAACCGCTCTAAGGACGGAGCAGGACGGCCGCGATGACGAGCACGGTCAATGCGGTGAGGACGGTCAGGTAGACGGTGACGCTGCGGTCGCCGAGCCAGGCGGTCTGCCAGTCGTCCGGGTACAGAGTCTTTCCCACCAGGTAGAGCCCTTCGTCATAGAGCCCCAGCACCCGTTCGATCTCGATGAGTGCTTGCTTGGCCATCCGGTGACGGTTCCGCTGCTGGAGAATCAGGTAGGCGAAGACGGCGGAAAAGAGCGCGACGCCGGTGATGGCGAACAGCGCGCCGGTGAAGCTGGGGCGCGGTTGAGAAGGCACCGCCAGCATCGTGACCAGCAGCAGGACCAGAAAGGCGCTGGCAAAGGCGGTCAGCCGCATCATCTGCTCGCGCCGGCGGAAGACCTCCTCCTTGTACCAGGGATAGAGGACCTTCAGGATCTCCAGTTGTTCCTCCCGCAGAGGGACGATGTCAGGCATCAGATTCTCCGTTGCCCGCGCCCTTGACGGTGGTCGAGGATCGCGACGCAGACGCGGCGCTGCGTGAGTTCCCCAGATGGCCGGTCATCCAGTCCACCAGCAGGGTCGTCATCATGCGGAAGTCCTCGCCCTTGGTGAACCCATGGTCGGCGCCGGGCAGTATATGGAGGCGCGCTTCCCCCGCCAAGGCGTCACGGAGGCGCTCGCTCTGATGGAGGGGGACGTATTCGTCCTTGTCGCCCTGCACGATCAGGGTGGGGATCGTGATCGATCGAGCCGCCTCATAGCCTTTGTGGCCGGCGCAGTCCTCGTAGAAAGCATAGTGGAGGTTCACGCGGTCGCGCCCGCCGGTGACGTCCGGAATCGTGCCCGTTCTTTTCCATTCGGCGATGCCTTCCTGGCCGAACTCAAGCAGGAGCATCTCTTCAAAGTCCGGGACGGGGCATTTCAGGCCCAGACAGACAAGCGTCTTTCTTCTCGCCGCGACCAGCAGCGCCACCAGCCCGCCGAAGCTCGAGCCGATCAGCCCGATCCGGCTGTAGCCCTTGGAGGCCGCCAGGTCGAGGGAAGCCAGTGCCTGTCCCAGCGCGATCCCGACCGTGATCCGCTCGAACGGACCCTCGCTCTCGCCCTGGCCGAAGAAATCGAATCGGAACGCGGCGATGCCCTGTTCGACCAACCGGGCGGTCAGAACCTTGTTGGTGGTGCTGTTCTTGTTCGAGAGAAAACCGTGGCAAAGGACGGCCAGCCGGTCCGTGGGAGCCTCCGGCGTGGTCAGGACGGCGGAAACCCGATGGCCGGCGGGATCGTGGAAACTAAGGGGCTGTTCCATGGCGCCATTGTAGCAGAAACGAACTCCGGTGCGTGACGCCGGCCCTTGCGCCTTAGTCGCGCCGGATTTGCAGAAAGTCCTGATGATTGGAGAATCGGTAGCCGCCCTTGGGGGCTGCGAAGCGGGCCCGAACGTATTCCTCCACGCGGGACTTGAGCGGCGGCCGTGTGAGCGGGAGCAGGTTGAGCATGAATTCCGCAATGACGTACGCCGACTCGAAGTCTCCGGTCTCGACGTGGGCCTCGTCTCTGGTCAGCTCCACGAGATAGCGGCCCCCCAGCTTCGCGCGAAAGGCCTCGGCCAGTTCGGTGAGATCGAAGCGGCGCCCGCAAAAGTGCTCGAGCATCGCCATGCAGTCCGTGTCGCGGTTCTGCAGCACCAGGATCGTGACGCCTTCCGGGGCCATCCAGGACACCAGCCGTTCCGCATGTTCCAGCCAGCGGCTGGGGTCGATGTAGTAGAAGGTGTGGGAGCAGAGGATCAGGTCGGCGGCTTCGCGCGGCCGTGCCTCCAGGATGGGCTTGCCGATCAGCTCGGCTGCCGGGACCGACCGGCGGAGCTGTTCGCGCAGGAAGGGATTGGGCTCGATCGCGATGGTCGTCTGAAAGAACCGGGAGAGCCAGGCGGTCACCTCGCCGCTGCCGGCGCCGGCATCGACGAACGTCCCTTTCGACGGCAGGCGTTCCACCAGCCGCTCCAACCATCGGCGGGCGTTCTTCTTCTGGTCCGTGTTCTCCAGGAAGACTTGAAAGGCCCGCTCGTACGCGCCCCCCTGCGAATCAAAGACCCGGATACATTCGTCGTTGGGCATGACGGTGCTCGTGTTCCCTCCGCCGCGCCGGTCGTCACTCGGAAGGGTACCGTGCCAGGAGCCGGGCCACCTTGCCGACAAAGAGCAACAGGCCGAGACCCAGGAAGCCCGCGCTGATCCAGGTCGCAGCCTGGACGGGAACCGAGCTCAGGTTGAATTGCCAGACCAGGGTCGCCACAAAAGCCAGGCCGATGCTGCCCAGGCTCAGCGTTCCGACTTGGAGCGGACGCCATTGTTCGAGGACGGCGGTCAGTTCGGCGAGATAGGGGCCGCGCTTCTTGTTGCTCTTGACCCGGCTCAGGGCCAGGCTGATCGGCAGGAGGTGGGAGAGGGCGCCGACGATCGTCTGCAGGATGAACCCGATCAGGGCCATGTGGGTGTAGGCCACCAGGTGCAAGGTGCCGAAGGGCATGAGCGGAGGGGCCCAGAGGGAATTGACGGCGACCAGCAGGCCCGCGATCGTGGCCGCCAGCAAAAAGAAGGTGGCCATCAGGAAATGGTCCGAGGAAGCGTTCTGGGGCCGCCCCGCCCCCATCCAGGTTCTGACGATGTTGTACCCGTACACACAGACGCCTGCGACGAAGACCGTCCCTCCGGCGATGGCCACGGGCAGTCGGGAGAGCAGGAAGCCGGCGATCAGCAAGAGAATGCCGGCCGGCAGGACGACAAACGTCAGCCGCGCCAGGCGCGGGCTGTGCAGGGGCGCGTTCAGCACGGTCGGGAAGAGGTTGTGCATTGTGCCGACGATCGTCAGGGTCACGAACCCCAGGAGATTGAGGTGGATGTGGGCGAGCCGTCCTTGCCCGATGAAGGACAGGGGCAGGAGCCGCAGGGCCATGGCCAGGCCCATGCCCAATCCGACGAAGAGCGCCAGCAGGGCGACGCCGTAGAACCAGAGGTTCAGGGGCGGCGAGACCAGGCTGGCCCTGGCCTGACGGATGGCGTCGCCGGCCAGCGAGAGAAACGCAACCAGCACCAGCAGCCCAGCCCCGCCGACCAGCCACGGCCGCCCCAGGGCAAACCCCGCCAGCATGCCGATCGTTCCCCCGTTGACAGCCAGGTACAGGACCGGGTGGGATTCGGGACGGTCGCGGCCGGTCATGAGCAGGGGGGGGATGAACGACAGCATCGCGCCCAGAATGATCTGGGCCACCCCGCCGACCAGCGCGCCGTGGACGTGGAGGAGGCGGAAGACCGGCGGCAGCGGCCTTCCCTGCATCAGGCCCAGGAAGAGCGCGAGACCCACAAGCGCGGACAGGACCAACCAGAGCAATCCGGTCAGCAGGAATGTCGGGGGACGAATCTGCAAATGCGTCACGGAACCTTCCCTTTTGATGGCCTCACCGGTTATCGTCTCATTGCGGCAGAAAATAAAAATGATTGGTCGGGCCCTTGCCGTGACCGATGGCGAGACTGTGGCGGATGGCTTCGGTGACGTAGGTCTTGGCCGTCTGGACCGCGTCGGGCAGGGCCTTCCCCTTCGCCAGTTGCGCGGCGATCGCCGAGGCGTACGTACAGCCGGTGCCGTGGGTGTGGGGCGTGTCGATGAACTCGCCTTTGAATATGTTAAAAAACCGGCCGTCGTAGAGCAGGTCCGTGCCCTTCTCGGAAAGCAGATGTCCGCCTTTGACGAGGACGTGCCGGCAGCCCAGCTTGTGGATGACCTTGGCCGCCTGGCGCGCATCCGCCAGGGTCTTGATCTGGAGCCCGGAGAGACGCTCCGCCTCATGAACGTTGGGTGTGATGACCAGCGCCAGGGGGATCAGCGACGTCCGGAGGTGGTCCACCGCGTCCTGCTGCAAGAGCGGATGGCCGCTCTTGGCGACCATCACCGGGTCCACGACCAGGTTCGGCACGTTGTGTTTGGCCAGCTTCCGGCTGACCGCGTCCACGATCTGGGCGGTGGAGAGCATGCCGGTCTTGACCGCCGCCACCTCGAAATCGTCGAAGATCGCATCCAACTGGGCTTCGATCACCGGGATCGGCAGGTCGTGGATCGCCGTCACGCCCTTGGTGTTCTGGGCCGTGATCGAAGTGATCACCGACATCCCGTACACGCCGTTGGCGGCCAGGGTCTTCAGGTCCGCCTGGATGCCGGCGCCCCCGCCCGAATCCGATCCCGCGATGGTCAGCACTTGTTTCATAAGGGCACCCCAGGACTCTTTTTATACGAAGTGAGCCGTGACAGTAAAGGTTCTTGTGCGGGCGGGCGGGCCGGCTTGGTTGCGGGGCCCGGTGAATCCATGTATAAGGCATGCTTGGCCGACCGGGAAGTTCGCATGATCAAAACGCTGCTCCCGTGCCTTCTTCTCCTCTGCGCGGCCTGCGCCGGCCCGGCCTTTTCCACGCGCGCCGTGCAGGGCGACCAGGCCTGGCTGGTCCGTCTGGATACCTACGCCGACCAGGGCAAGGCCGGCGGGCTGCTTTTCGATCACCCGGTGGACTGGCCGGAGAAGGATTTCAAAGCGATCCTCGGCGCGGTGCTGATCCTGGAGCGGTCCGGGCTCCTGGACCAGAAGCAGGCCCCTCAGTCGGTCTTCTCCGACCGGGAAATCAGTCAACTGGCGCCGGGACTGCGGAAGGCCTTCCTCATGGCTCGTCCCTCCGAATGGGTCTCGTTCACGATCGCCCAATCGGCCGGCCCGGCTCCCACGATCACCTCGGGCGGGTTCTTCGTCAAGGACAAACAGTTGCACGTGCTCCTGGCCAACCACCGGGAGCCGACCCCTTCCGGCTCCGATGGAGCCGAGGCGGTCCGCGCCAACCCGCTGCAGGCGCTGAAGCGGAGCGGCCGGGTGCTGACCTTCAATCCCCCGATGTTCGCGGTGGCGGTTCAGGAGAGCTGGATGGGCGGCTATGCCGGCGCACCGGCCAGCGAGCTGGTCCTGGACCAGACGGCCTTCCTGGCGTCGCTCCGGCCTCCGGCGGCAGCGCCGGCCACGGCTCCGCTTGCCCGAGACGCAGCACCGTCGGCCGGGATCGCGCCGGTTCCTCCGGCGCAATCGGACGAGACCATTCTCATGGATCTCAAAGGCCAGGTGACGAAACTGCAGGAGGAAAACGAGCGGTTGCAACAGAAGCTCAATGACCAGGCCGAAGAGATCGCCAAGCTCAAGGCCCGTCGCAAAGAGTCAGAATCACCCCAAACGAAAAAGCCCGCCAAAAAATCGACGCAGTAGGATTCTCCTGCCGGTCCACCTATGCGAATCCTATTGCAGGCTCAAGAGGGGGCCGGGAGGCTTGCGCAAAAAGCCCGCACAGCCAGGATTCTGGTCGGCAGGGACGGGTGGTCTCCCAGGTAATCGGCCCAAAGCTGATCCCCGCTGTGCTGCCGCAGAGCGTCGAGCGCTCTTGCCATTTGCTCGCAGCCGGCCGGCCGGTTGGGACCGCTCCAAGTCAGGCTCGCCTCCCGCAGGAACCTTGCTCCTTCCAGGTCCGCCGCCGTTTCATCCTCGCGGGTGTAGGCGTTCGAGACCGCATTGGTCGCCAGCGAGCCGACGTTCCCGACGATATAACCGATCCAGGTGATCTGGGACACGACGAAGAAGAAGGTCTTGAAGGCAGTCTTGATTCTATGCCGGCTGGCGTAGGCGTCCAGATGGCCGAGCGTGTAATGGGCCAGCTCGTGCGCGAGGATGGCTTGCAACGGTTCGTCCGGCAGGGCCTCCAGGGCTCCTTCGGTGACGAGCAGCCTGTGGGTGCAGCGCCCCTCCTCCCCGTCGGAGACGAACCAGACGGCCGCATTGATCTGCTCCGTCTGTTCGATGACCAAACAGGTCCGTGGACGGGGTGTGAGGGAACTTTCCAGCGGGGCGGTCAGGCCGCTGAGCCGTTGGACTTCCGCGGCCTCAGGAGGCCGGGTCGTCTTCCCCGCACAAGCCGCGAGGAGCCCCAGCAGCACCATCGGCACAATCGCCATCCCGCGCGCAGTCCCACGCATCAGGAGCAAGGTACCCCATTCCCTCCGCCTCCGCAATCCCACCGAAATTCAG
>CAZKHY010000142.1:0-8260 GCA_964552455.1 uncultured Nitrospira sp. | reverse complement strand
CTGGAACCTTTTTGCTGTTTCTCGTGGATAGCAACGCGCTTTTTTGGATTTTTAAACAATGGGAGGCCATATGGCGACATCGTCTCCCATGCCAGGCGTCTGGGTTCCTGTGAAAAGGAGAAAATGTGTGTTATCAGGGGTGCCAGTTTGATAGAAAACGTCTTCAACCACATTTTGGATCTCTGATCCATCAAGAAGTGCCTTGGAATCGGAGTCAAACACAATAGCCACTATAGCTTTTGCGCAACCGTATTTAGCCATCGTAGCATCAAGCTGAGCTTTCTTTTCCTTCTTATAGCGGGTTGCGATGTAATCCTCGCATTTATAGCCAGGAAATCGCCACGTACGCTCATTGGCCCGAAAGACCTCCACGGCATAAGTTAATCCATCCCTTTCTGCTATTAAATCGGCTTCCTTCTGGGCCTTGCTGGCCGGAAGGGGGGTAATTTTGATAAATCCTTGATCGCGCAAGGTGGTGATGGTGCGCATCACTCCAAAGAGCGATTGAATCATGTCGTCGTCCCTGTTTTTTGGATCGAAGCTCAATCGGACGAGCAGATCGTCCGGGGCTAGTCCAGTAATTCCACAGACCACTTCAAAAAGCTTGTCGATGTATCGACGGGTCTGTTCTTTTCCCTGCTTCTTGAAGGCTTTGTCCAACCTATCGCAGGTGTAGGATAAAAGAGCCTGCGGAGTATTAGGATAATCGTCAGGATTGATAGGCATTCCCATCAACCTTACTTAAAGAAAGAAAAGGATTGTACATCGAATCGAGTGGAGTTCTGAGCCCAACAGGATATTCAAAAAGGTCGTCCAGCAAGACCGCAGGAAGCCCGGCGACTATCGCTCCGCTGGCGACATGTGCTGCTGAACCCACTCGACCAGTGCGTCACGTTTGAGCTGCCCGGCTGCAAGTCCGAGTATGACTTGCTCCTGTTCGTCCACAGTTGCATGGAGTTCGTGCCCGTTCAGTAGCAGGAACACCTCCATTGCCGCATGTCCAATTCGTTTGTTGCCGTCGATGAAGGGATGATTCAGGACCAGCGAGAAACACAAGGCCGCGGCTTTCGTTGCCAGGTCAGGGTAGAGGTCAGCTCCGCCAAAGCTCTGGCGGGGTTGAGCCAGAGCTGATTCGAGCGCGTTGACATCTCGAATCCCGCTGGCCCCGCTCCACCGTTCCAGCACGGATCGGTGAAGTTCCAAGACTTCGGCAAGAGTGAGATAGCGAGTCACGCGAGGCGGCGATACAGCTCAGCGTTCTTCTCCATGACCCGCTTGGCGGAAGCGCGAAATGCCTCGTCCGGCTGGCTGATGAAGTCATGAACGCCGAGTTGCACCACCTGCTCCACGGTGAGGCCCTCACGTCTGCTCAGCTCTTCCAGACGCCGCATTTCTTCATCTGACAGGGACACCTTGACGGTTGCCATCCGTGTCGTCTCCTCAAGGGTCTGGTGGGATTCAGGGCCGCTCTCAGTATATGGGAAAGAACCGTAGAGGGCAAATCACGCATCTGTTCCACTGTAAAGGGGGTAGCCTGACCGTCCTTTACTGCGCGCATCGAGCGAGCACATTCTGATCGTGCGGGCTCTGCGAGCACAAGGACGGTCGGACTACCCCCTGCATTTCCCCTTCTTGTGTGCGCGGTGTGTGAGCACGAGGATCAGTCCAGCCGCCCCGTTCCTTTTCTTTCCTTCTGCTTGTGGGCGGGGCGTTGGGTTGCGCGAACCAATGTGTTATCCAAGGTGACCAGTTCCGCGTTCAGCGACTGGGCTAGCCATAAATACGCTGCGTCGTACACCGTCAGTTTTGACCTTTCCGCCAACGCAACAACGTCCGAGAATTGAACCTGGACGTACTCAATCGCCAGGCGATCCATCAGTGCGTAGGCGGTCAGTATGGCCTCGCGTTGCTCCCTGTGCCGGCGCAGCTTTTTCAAGCAGACGCTCGCGATCTCAAAGGGCAGAACAGCCGGCGCGGCGAGCCTGTGGTTCTCGAGCTGGGATGCGACTGTTTCTGCTTCCGGTTCGCCGAAAAGAAGCGCCGCCAGTGCGGACGCATCGACGACTTTAACGGGCATTCCGATCGCGACGGATCATGGATACGGCTTCCGCCGGGGTCCGCAGGCCCAACTTGCGAACCTGATCCAAGGCGGCCTTGGGGTGCAGGGGTTCCTGGGAAATCAGTGTGCCCTCCAAAATCGCCATCAGTTCACCCTGTAAGGAACGGTGATGACGTGCGGCTCGACGGCGCAGGCGCTCTGCGAGGCCAGAGGGCACATTTTTGATGGAAAGGGTCGTGGTCATCATGTCGCCTCACGATGGAGTTATTTTGGCGTCATTTTAGAACCACAGTCAGACTGGGTCAAGTTTTCATTACTTGTTACGCTTCACGAACGACGCGTCACGCTAATTACGGCTCCACAACCACATCCACAAACGCCGGTAAGCTGTCCGCGCCTTGCTTGTCCGTGACGCGCAGCTTGAACCGGAACAGCCGCTTCTCCGACACGTGCGGGGCGAGAAACGAAGCCTTGGGCATGTTGACGTCGAGCAGAGGCACCTTGCTTCCGCGTACCTGACTCCAGCTATAGAACAGGGCCTCCCCTTCCGGGTCCCGGCTCTTCAGCCCGTTCAATTCGACCTTGGTGCCGGCCTTCACCGTCCGATTGGGCCCGGCGTCCGCCACCGGCGGCTCGTTCGCCTCGTCGTTGACTTCCACCTTGACGTCCAGCGACGCCTGCTTCCCCCGGTTCTGCACGGTGATCGTGGTCTGTCCCTTCCCGACGATCTGGAGCAGTCCCTCGGGCAGAATCTTGACCACTTTGTCGTTGGAGGTTTGGTACGCGGTGCCGGTCGCGGGATGGGCCAAGGGACGTATGACGCCGTCCGAGAACAAGCCGACGACCGGCAGGTCGAAGATCTTGCCGAGGGAATCCACCTGGCCGTAGGTGGCCGCCTGTCCGGTCCGTCCCAGGACCAGCGGCTTCTCGGTTTCGAAGTCGAGGGACGTGAGCTCGGCTTCCGGCTCGACCTTGACCAAGATCTCGTCGAACACCGAGCGGGTGCCGAGGCGGCCCTGCGAGACCTCGCCGATTGCGAGCAGCCTCATGGTTCCGATGGCGTCCGGAGGGACTCGCAGCGTTCCGCCGAAGGGGGGCGTGTCCTGCGCCGTGGCGGTGAGGGCCGCAATGGCCACAATCGCACCGCCGGAGGCACTGTCCTTCTGCCAATACCGTTCATCGGCGATCTTGTCCTTGCCCGCGGTCATCCCCGCCTTGCTCTCATCCTGCTCGACCAGCGTCTCGCTTTGCTCGGCATACCAATAGTAGCGGACCTTCACGATCCCCGTGTCCCGCCCCAGGTCGGCCTTGACCGTGACGGACTTTCCGGATTTCAGCACGCTGTTTTCGGTCGGTTCGAGAATTTTGAAGGCAGATGCCTGCCCGCTGGGCAGGCAAAGTAACAAGGTCAAAGCAACAAGGCGCAAGGGCCGAGCAAACTTGCTACTTGTTACGTGTAACTTGAGACCCGGCATCGCTATCGCTCCAGGTGGAAAGGCACGTCGGTCAGGATAACCCGCTCCTTGAACAGCAGGGCCGCTTTGAGCATGAGGGCCCGCTGGTTGTGGAGGATGTTCTGCCACCACCGGGCCGGCAGGATTTCCGGGATCACCACCGTCACCCAGCCGTCCGGGTCCTTCTTGAGCAGGTCCTCGATGTAGTCCAGCAGCGAGCCGAGCACGGACCGGTAGGGGGACGGCAAGACCACCAGATGCACCCCGCAGCCCCATTGGGCCCACTGGATCTCGGTGAGGGCCGTGGCTTCCTTGTCCACGTCGACCAGCACGGCGCGGATGTCCGGGGAGCGGCTGCGCGCATAGTCCACCGCCCGGATCACGGCGCGGTTGACTCCGCTGATGGGAATGACGACCGTGTTGCGCCTGGGCGGCGGGGGACGGTGGTCCCGTTCCAGGGCCACCTGCTCGGCCACGGCCACGTAGTGGTCGTGGATGGCGCGGAACCACATGATGATCAGCGGGATCAGGACGATGACGATCCAGGCCCCGTGCGCGAACTTCGTGGCGGCGATGATCAGGGTGGCGATGCCGGTCGTGACGGCCCCGACGCCGTTGACGATGAGCTTCTTCCGCCAGTGCGGCCCCTTCTTGGCCCGCCAGCGCCGGACCATGCCGGCTTGGGAGAGCGTGAAGGAGAGGAACACGCCGACGGCATACAAGGGGATCAGGGCGTGGGTGTCTCCGTTGAAGAGGACGATGAGCAGGCAGGAGAAGGCTCCCAAAATCATGACCCCGTTGGAGAAGACCAGCCGGTCCCCCATCACCGCCATCTGGTGGGGCATGTAACTGTCCCGGGCCAGCAGCGAGGCCAGGCGGGGAAACCCGGCGAAGGCGCTGTTGGCCGCCAGGATCAAGATCAGCATGGTCGAGGCCTGGACCAGATAGTAGAGCGGCCCTCCCCCGAAGACGGCGCGGGCGATCTGCGACACGACCGTCTCGTCTTCCCGCGGCAACACGCCGTAGTGATAGGCCAGCGCGCCGATGCCGATGAAGAGGGTGCCCAGGATCGTCGCCATGCCGGCCATGGTGATGGAGGCGTTCCTGGGCTCCGGTCGTTTGAAGGCCGAGACCCCGTTGGAGATGACCTCGACGCCGGTGAGGGCGGTACAGCCGGACGAGAAGGCGCGGAGCAGGAGGAAGAGCGTAAGGCCCTCGACCGCCGCCGCCGGCGCGGTTCCGCCGCCCGCGGCCGCCTCCGGAACCGGCTGACCGAAGAGCGCCTGGAATGATCCGACGGCCAGCATCAGGAGGATCATACCGATGAAGAAATAGGTCGGGACGGCGAAGATGCGGCCCGACTCGCGGACGCCGCGCAGGTTGATGGTGAGCACGAGGAGAATGGCGGCCAGACACAAGGTCTCGCGGTGGGGAAAAAGGGCCGGCACCGCCGAGGTCAGGGCTGCGATCCCGGCCGCCACGCTCACCGACACGGTCAGAACGTAATCGATCATCAGCGAGGCGGCGGCCGTCAAGCCGGGCAGCTCGCCCAGGTTCGACTTGGCGACGACGTAGGCGCCGCCGCCCGTCGGATACTCGTAAATGATCTGTTGATACGAGAAGGTCAGGATGGTCAGGAGCAGGATGATCATCAAGCTGATCGGGATCGACCAGGAGACGGCGGCGGTGCCGGCCAGGATCAGCACCAGGAGGATTTCTTCGGTCGCGTAGGCGACGGAGGAAAGGGCGTCTGAAGAGAAGACTGCCAGGGCCAGACGCTTGGACAGCCGCTCGTGAACCGCCTGAGTGGTCTTGAGGGGGAGGCCGACCAACAGCCGCTTCAATAGCATGGTCACATTATCGCACAAAAGAAGGTTGGGGAGAAATTCGGAGGGCTGCGCGGGGCTTGCCGGGCTGCGGAGCGGCTCCTACCTTGACAGGCCGCCGGGCGATGCTTAGGATCGAAGGCCTCCTGGGGAGTGGCCACATGGAACCAGGGACCGCACACAATCCCCCCGTGGACCGGCCAGGGCCTGGGTGGTGGAGCCGGCTTCGGCTTCAGCGGAAGGTCTGGGCCATTTTGCTGCTGGCCTTCCTGCCCTTGGTGCTCACGCTCGCCGTTCACGTCCGCCTGATCAATCAGCTCCGCACCGTCCAGCAAGAACATCAGCAGACCGTCTTGGCCCGCTATCAGATCCTTTTACTGCGGCGCCTCGCCATCAATATCGAAGACGGGTTTCGCGGCTATCTGCTGACGGAACAGGACGAGTTCCTGAAACCCTTGGAGGAGGCCGGCCCGACCCTCAACCCGGCCGTGGCCAAGGCTCTGGAACTCGTCGGAACCGACTCGGGCCTGGAGGGGGAAATCCGGCTCGCCCATCGACACCTGAACGATCTGTTGGAATCCAAGCAGGCGCTCATCCGTCAGGTCAAGGACGACCATGCGGCGGAGGTCTTACGCTACGTACGATCCCGGAAAGGCCTGGCGCTTTCGGAAACGGTGCTGAACGATCTTCGGACGATCGAGGATGAGCTGTACAGGAAGTTGCAGGATCTCGAGGGCCGAGAGACCGGGTTGGCGGAGCGTCTGTTCCGGGGGCTGCTGCTGGCGCTGGCGGGCGGGCTCGGGCTCGCCCTGCTCGGCGCGCGGCTTCTGACGAAATCGATCACGGGGCCGCTGGCGGCCCTGCAGGTCTCGACGGAACGATTGGGGGACCGGACGGTTGGTTCGCAGCCGGAGCCGATCGCCGTGTTCTCTTCCGACGAGATCGGCCAGTTGGCGCGGTCCTTCGAGGACATGTCGCGACGCATCGGGCAGCAGATCAGGGAGCTCGAAGCCATCAACGTGATCGGCCACGAAATCAACACGATCGGGCCCGACGGGCTGGACGGAGTCTTGAAGCGGATTACGGACCGGGCCGCCGAGTTGCTGCAGGTGGACGTCTGTCTGGTCATGCTGCGGAACGACAAGATGCAGGCCTGGATCGTGGAGGCGGCGTCGGGAGAATGGCACGAACGGCTCGCGAAGTCGGTCATGCTCTGGGAGGAGTTTCCCGTGTCCGTGCGGGCGTTTGAAACGAGGGAGCCCGCCATCGGGGAGGATCTGCGGAGCGATCGTCGCCCGGAAGTCGTGAGGCGCAACCTTATCGGCGAGAGCATGCTGTCGATCCCGCTGCTGTCCCGGGGGGCGCCGTTCGGCGTGCTCGTGTTGCTGCAGGAAAACAAGGTGTCCCGCGCCGGCTGGAACGTGCGCCTTGCCAAGGGCTTCGCCGACGAGGCCGCCGTCGCGATTGCCAACGCGCACCTCTATGAGGCGGCCCACCAGAAGGAGAAGGGCCTCGCGTCGCGCCTCCGGCAACTTGAGCACCTCGCCGAGACCCTGGCCCATGATTTGAAAGCTCCCGGAGAGCGGGTCGAAGGGTTTGCGGCGATCCTGTTGAAGGAATACGACGGAAAACTGGACGAGCGGGCGGTGAAGTGGCTGAGGCTCATCGAGCAGAACGGGAAGGATTTGACCGCGCGCGTCCACGACATTCTGCAGGTGGCGCGGGTGGGCGTCCAGCGCGAGGCGGTCGAGGCGGTCGATCCGGCGTTGGTGTTGCACGACGTGCTCAAGGCGAGAGCCGGGGAGCTTGAGCGCCGGCGCGTGCAGGTGCGTCTGGAAACCGGGTTTCCGATGGTGGCCTGCCATCGCGCGTACTTGCGGCAGGTGTTCGACAACCTTCTCTCCAACGCGATCAAGTTTTCCGGGGAGCGGCCCGATCCGCTCGTCCGCATTGCGGCCGAGCGCAAAGGCGACCGAGTCCATTTCTCCGTGATCGACAACGGCGTCGGCATCCCTCCGCGGCAGCGGGACCGGGTCTTCGATCCGTTCGTCCGGCTGAACCCCGGCACGGTGGAGGGGAGCGGGATCGGGCTGACCATCGTCCGGCGCATCATCGAGCTCTACGGGGGGCAGGTCGGGATCGTGTCGGAGGATCGGGTCGGCTGTACGGTCTGGTTCACCCTGCCGGTCCTCGGGGACTTCACGCGAGCCCGTCCGGTTTGTTTCGAGGAAATGTGAAGGGACCGCGCATGACCGTCTGACGTGAGCGTCCGTTCCTCGTGAGCAGGCTTGCAGGCCCTGCGGCCGGCATGGTGCGGAGAAAGGAGAGTTATGCCGAGCGCAAGCATTGGACCGGTTCCAACCCGCCAGGTGGCGCGCGCGCCCTTCACGATCCTCGTGGTCGAAGACGACCCGTCCGATACCGAACTGATGCTCCATGCCATTGAGGCCGCGGACCTGAAAGCGATCCAGGGAGACGTGCAGCTCGAGGTGCGGGCGACGGCCGAGGGAGCCCTGCGCGTGCTGGCCGAGCAGCCGGTGGACGTGGTGCTCACGGACATGGTCTTGCCCGGCATCGACGGGCTGGATCTCGTCAGCCAAATCCAGGAGATTGACCGGAATCTTCCGGTCCTGGTCGTCACGCGCATGAACGGCGTCCAGACGGCCGTGGACGCGATGCGGCGGGGCGCCTACGACTACATCCTCAAGCCGGTCAACCCGAACGACCTGGGGATGCGGTTGCACCGGGCCATCCGGATTTCGGAGATCCTCCGGCGCAACTCGGCCTTCGAGCGCAGTCTTCGGCAGGACCTGCAGGCCGGCAGCCTGGTCGGGACCAGCGAGGCCTTTTTGGGGGTGATGCGCCGCATCCGCGAAGCGGCCCAGGTGCGTTCCACCGTGCTCATCACCGGCGAGACCGGG
>CAZKHY010000141.1:0-8332 GCA_964552455.1 uncultured Nitrospira sp. | reverse complement strand
GGGTGCAAGCACTGTTCGTTCTGGGCGGACAATTTCGACAAGATCATCGTGCACCTGAACCACCGCGACGTGACCATGATCGCGGCGTCACGGGCGCCGTACCGGAAGCTGGCCGCCTATAAGAAGCGGATGGGCTGGAATTTCAAGTGGGTGTCGTCCGGCGGCACCGATTTCAATTTCGACTGCCATGTGTCGTTCACGCCGGAAGAAGAGGCCAAGAAAAAAGCGTTCTTCAACTATACCCTGCAGGACCCGGACAGCTCGGATCGTGAGGGAGCCAGCGTCTTTTACAAGGACGCCAAGGGGAACGTCTTTCACACCTACTCGACCTATGCACGCGGCATCGACATGGTCAACACGGCCTACCACTATCTCGACCTGGTACCCAAGGGCCGGGACGAGGGAAAACAAGGCCCATCCTGGCTGCGCCGCCACAATGAATACGATCGATAGCTTCTGAGGAGAAGAAAAGAGACAGGCTGTCTTCCCGGATGCCCACCCACGCGGACAGTGATTCTGGCAAGCAATCTGTTTGTTGCCGGCAGGGAGACTTTAGGCGCTTTCGGGCGGAAACGGACTGAGTCCGCGAAGGAATTTCCGAAGGGCGCACGGCGCGACGGACTTTTCCGAGCGGGGACGGGTTGAACGCGTCCCCGCTCACACTCTTTTTCTAGGCGGCCGGAACGGATGCGCGTTGGGGCAATCTGAGCCGCTTCCGAAGTCTACAAAGGTTGCGGGCAATAGCTACGGGAATGGCCTGGCAAACGGGGCGAAGCGTTAACGGCGACGGGTTTGGAAGCGACCCGTCGTCGTTCTATTTTTCTTTTTGGATAAGTCGCTTTTCTTGCGAGCGGGTGGCGGCGAACTGAGCGCCCCGACGCGCGCAGCGGGGGTCCCCCACACCGGGCGGGGGTGCGAGCACGACGGGACTGTTCGCCGACAGGACCCGCTCGGCTGTTCCTTCTTCGTCAGCCGCGTAGTTCTTGTCGTTCCGAGAGGTGCTGAAGCGAAGAGCCATGCCACCCCGTTCCCGCCGTTCGTCAGCCGCTCTTCGCCGCCCCCACCCTCGTGCGCCCGATCCGGTTGGTTTTCAGGCGTGCTGGAGGCGTTTGTGGCGGGGACGAAGCGGATTTCCACGTGCCTGGTCGAGGCGTCGGAGGATCTCGATCAGCGCCTGGCGGAACACGCGAGTTTCAGCTCATGGCAGAAGTCGGACAGTTCAAGAGCCAGCCGCAGCCGCTCCTCAGGCTTCATGCGCCGAGCCTCTTCGATCTTCTTGTTGGTGAGCCAGTTGCTCAGTCGGCTGGGCCGTCTGCGGAGATTGATGAGTTGAGGTACGGAATGGCGATTCATGAGGAAGATTACACACAGATTCGCCGACTGTCGAAAGTAACGACAAACAGGCTCCTGCCATGGGAACAACCGAGGAAGGGACAAGGCCGCCCGAGTCGGGCGGCCTTGTCCGTCTTGCCGGAGGCTCGGACGCATACGATTACTTGACCGGGAGCTTCACGCTGACGGCGCCGCCCAGATCCCCTTCCTTGGCCCCTTCCTTCTTGTAGCCGGAGATGTCGGTCTCGCCCTTGGGTTCCCCGTGGCAGCCCAGACAGCCCTTCCCGTAAAACAGCGGCAGCAGCACGCGGACGGCCTTGCCCCCGTCCACGGTCTCGCCGATGATCTTGTCGCCCTGCCTGGGATAGGACGCGGCGGCGAACTTTGCCAGCACGCCCGCCTTGAACCCATCGGCTTTGTTCTTGGGGTTCCGCAGGAGCGCATCGGTCGTGGTCTGCTTGAGGTAGATGCCTGTCTTGGCGCTGAACTCCGCCGCCGCCTGAGTACCGAAGTGCGCCGGCGTGAAGGCCTTGAACCCGACGCCCTGCCGGTTGATGTTCGCCTGATTGCCGGCGACGGTCTTCTTCGAGGCCGCGACCAGCTCCGGCAACAGTTGCTTCGCCGTCGCCGGCACGGCGGCCGCCTGCAGGCCGGCCAGGTCCACGCCGGACCGGCCCTTGAACTTCTCGGTCAACTGCTTTTCGAAGACCTCGGGCATGAAGCCCTTGTCCCCTTTGCTTGCGTCGTTGATGAGCGGCTGGTTGGCTCCGACCACCCCCCGGCCTGAATCCAGCAGGATGGCCAGCAGGCGTCCGGTCTCAACCAGATCGGGGTTGGCCAACGCGGCGACCGGTGCAATGCTGAATCCCATGACGAAGGTCCAGAGGGCGAGCAAGACCACTGTCTTCCTGCTCATAGCGACCTCCTTGCGGTTGAACGGTGAGAAGCTCGCCCCCCTGCGGCATGGAGAGGAGGGGCCGGAAGTGATGAAATCAGTATAGGCCCGATGGGCAAAGGACTCCAGTGTTTTCTTTAAGTGAACAACCCGGTGAGCGTCAGGGGGCTTGAGAACAAGGGGAACGGGGGTCAGGGGTAACTCCCCTGCTCCCGGAGCGCGCGCCTCGGAAGGCTTCGCTCGACGGCCGCAACAGGAGTTCCCCCCTGACCCCATGCAGGGAGGGGACAAACAGGCCATCGCTTGTTGATGGCCTGTTTGCTTGCCTGCTTTCCTCCATTCCGGCTAGCAGGCTTGACAAATCCCGCGACGAATGATGGACTTCGCCGGCAACGGGCCTCACTAGGACCAGCGCGACGGATAACGGCCCTCGGCCGCGGCTCCGGGCCAACGCTTCCGCCGGGAGGAGACGCCATGGTCCGGCTTGCCCTTCTGAAATGGAGTCTGGTCCTTGGACTGCTGATCCTGGGGGTCTGGTCCCTGTTGACCGGCCTTGGAGTCGAAGTGCCCCTGATCAAGTTCAAAGGCCTGGAGGCGCAGGGGATGCCGGCGGGGGCGGTGATTCTGGCCGTCGCGGTCGCATTGGCCTACTTCTGGAAAATCAGCGTCAGGCGCAAGGAGGAAACGGTCGAGACGACCGGCGATGAAAGCGGCGGGAGTTTTCACAAGGTTGAGCGAACCAAGGAGACGGTGACCACGTTCAAAGTACCCGGCGATCCGTAGGACAAAACAGAACCTTTTCACCATGCTGAGGAGGGCTGATGATGGGAACGGTCTCGACGCGTTGCTGTGTCGTCGGCGGGGGCCCGGCCGGGATGATGCTGGGACTGTTGTTGGCCCGCGCCGGCGTGGACGTGGTCGTATTGGAGAAGCACGCGGACTTCCTCCGGGACTTCCGGGGCGACACGATCCACCCCTCCACGCTCGAGCTGATGCACGAGCTCGGCTGGCTGGAGGAGTTCCTCACGCTGCCGCACGAGAAGGCGCGCCTGCTGAAGGTCCAGGTCGGCGACCGGTCGATCCCCCTCGCGGACTTCAGCCACCTGCCGACCCGCTGCAAGTTCATCGCGCTCATGCCTCAGTGGGACTTCCTGAACTTCCTCGCGAAACAGGGGGCCCGTTACCCCACCTACCACCTGCGGCAGAAGACCGAGGCAACCGGGTTGATCGAGGAAGCGGGGCGCGTGGTCGGGGTCCGCGCGACGGCGCCGGAGGGCGAGTTGGAGATCAGGGCCGACCTCGTGGTCGGCGCCGACGGCCGGCACTCGGTGGTCCGGGAGAAAGCCGGCTTTCACGTCCAGGAGCTCGGCGCGCCCATGGACGTCCTCTGGTTCCGCATCTCCCGGAAGCCAGGCGACCCCGAGGAGGCCATGGGTCGCTTCGACGCAGGGCGGATCCTGATCATGATCAACCGGGGCTCGCACTGGCAGTTCGGGTACATCATCATGAAGGGCTCGGCCGAGGAGAACCGCAAGCAGGGGATCGAGGCCTTCCGCGAGGCGGTGGCGCAGCTCGCGCCCTTCGCCGCCGACCGCAAGGGCGAGATCCGCAATTGGGACGACCTGAAGCTGCTCACCGTCCGCGTGGATCGGCTGCTCCATTGGTACAAGCCGGGCCTGCTCTGCATCGGCGACGCGGCCCACGCCATGTCGCCCATCGGCGGGGTCGGAGTCAATCTGGCGGTCCAGGACGGGGTCGCCGCCGCGAATTTGTTGGCCGGGCCCTTGCGCGAGGGGCGGCTCACCCCGGAACATTTGCGCTTGGTCCAGCAGCGGCGGCTGCTGCCCACGCGCATCGTTCAGGGCATGCAGGTGCTGGTCCAGCAACGGGTCGTGGCGAAGGTCCTGAGCGGGTCCGGCCCGATGGCCCCCCCGCTCCTGCTCAAGCTGTTCGTCCGCTTCCCTTTCCTGCGCCGCATTCCCGCCAGGCTGATCGGCGTCGGGGTCCGTCCCGAGCACGTGAAGACGCAAGTTGTTTCTTCCAGCAGCCGCACCTGACGCGCGCTCACGTTTGCGCCAACCCTTACGGCGTTCGAGAATCGAGGGCGACCAGCTCCTGTTTCGACCGGGCCAGCCGTTCGAGGAGCATCTTGTTCTCGGACGGGGCCACGGCTTCCGCTTCCGCAAGGGCTGCCTCGGCCTCCCGGTACCGGCCGGTCCGCGCGTAGATCCTGGTCAGGGTGTCTAGGACGTAGGGGCGCAAGGGGCCCGCTTGCTCCAAGGCCTTCCCGGCCAGCCGCTCGGCCTCGTCCAGCCGCTCGCCTCGCGACAAATAGACCATCGCCAGGTTGTTACCTGCACCGGGATGATCGGGGGCGGCCTCCAAGGCCCGGCGATAGGAGTCCTCCGCCTCCTGGAGCGCCCCGCTCTCGAACGAGAGGTTGCCGAAGCCGATGAGGGCCGGGACGAAGTCGCTCCGTTGATGCAGGGCTGCCTGATATTCGCGGGCCGCCATCTCCGTGAGACCTTGCCCCTCATAGGACGCCGCCAGCGTGACGTGCTCCTCAGGGGTCAAGGGATCATGGAGCACCACGATCCGGGGGACGCCCGAACAAGCCTGAAGACCTCCCAGCAGGAGGGTGAGCGCCATGACCCACATGACGGGCCCTCTCACGGACCATCCCCCGGCGGTCATGAGGCAGCCTTCCCGTGGTTCTCACCTGGCAAGACCAGCAGAGTCAGCCGGCCGGTCTTCTCCCAACTCCGGAGGAACCGCTCGTAGGAGACGAAGTCGTCGCGGAGCGGGCCCGAATGGATGTAGACGCCCCGGCGCCGGTCGTCGTAGCCCGTGACGACGACGTAGTGGCCTTGCGGGAAGAGCGAAGAGCCGAGGTTCAGGAACGCCACCAGAGGATGCCCGGCCGCCAGTTCGGCTTTCAGATCGTCGAGACCGCCTGCGTAGATCGCTGCATCCAGCCCCCGCGTCTGGGCGGCCAGGAGGAGATCCATCGGCAGGGTCCCCCCGAGGCGGGGCCTATAGACCTCCTTCCTCAGGTCTTGCGGGTCCGTGGGGACCCCCCAAAAAGTCAGGACGCTCGCGAGGGTCGCAGGGCCGCATTGATCCTTGTCATCCGGGAAAAACGGAACCGGGATATGATGCGGCGCCTGGCTCCGCCCGGCAGGCCCCTGCGCGAATTCGAGGTCCCCGGCCGGGCGGGAGTCGGCCGGAACCGCGTCGAGCAGGCCAGCACAACCAGACAACCCTCCCCACAGACAAGCCCAGAGCACCACGACCGCGCCCGTCAGTTTGCCGCTGTATCTCTGCATGGACTTTCCTCTTTGTGGCAGTCTCTACTTGCTTTCCCCTTCCTTGGTGACCACGATGCGGTGCCCCAGCAGGTACACCAAGATCACAGCCAGGATGGCGATCACCAGGATCGCGATCAGAATGCTCAGGCCGGCGTCACCGCCTGGGACCAACGCATCGATCTGCGTCGCCATGTAATGCAACTGGTCGTCTGAAAGACGGGTCAGCCTGGCATTGACTTCGTCCGGGGTAAGCCCGAAGTCTTCCAGCCGCTGCTGGACGATCTTGGACTCCAGCACACGTTGGATCCTCTGGAGATCGGCGGCCCGATTCGCATCGAGGACCGGCTCCGACACCGTCGACGCCGGCGGAGCCAGCATGGCCCCGGCCTCCGGCGGACACCACCCGATCAAGAAGGTCGTCACGACCAACATCCAGACCATCGCCTGCGTGAAGACTGGTATCTGCAGCATGCTTCTCATTGTCGCTCCTCCCCGGAGTTTCTTTCCCCGCAGGACGGCATGGCCCGCGAAGGTTGAACTCCGTGCCGACCGTCATCCCTTCCAGGCCTCCCTACTAGGCAAGGAAAGTGCCGACGGGCCCGGATGCCGGTTATCCTACTTATCCCGATGAATTACCGTATTTTTTCGGCAGGAGGCTGTTTGCGGCGAGAGAAGCACCTGTAGGAATGCACCTACATGGTTGGCTTTCCATACAGGTCTATCTTGTTGAATCAGACAGTGATTCTTGACTGTAGGCGATTGCCTGCATCGCTGAGGGGACAAGCCGACGTTTTCTCCCTACAAAATTCTATGCTGAACAGCCTGTCACGACGACGGGAATGTCGGAGGGATTTCTGCCGGTTGCAGGAGCGGAGGTGCAGGGCGCCGCCCTGCCGGGACGTTTTGCTTGTAAAAACCGATGCGATGGTCTCTAATACGCTGGTGTCGATGAGATAGGCGCCCCTGCCTTCGATGGCTCACGCGCACGACCAGAGACTGGCCCGCACCCTCATCCTGGATGAGTTGTTCGACCTGTCGCTGTACAAGGCCCTCAGGCAGATCACGAAACAGGACACGCAGAAGGTGCTGGACGAGTTGATCCTCGTCGAAACCCAGCACCTGGCCTTCTGGCAGAAGTTCTTCGACAGCAAGCTCGCCACCCTCGATCTCGGACGCAGGCTCAAGCTCCGGTTCATCCTCCTGACCTGCCGCCTCTTCGGAGCCACGGCCGTGCATCTGGCGCTGGAGGCGATCGAGGTGTACGGGGTCCGGAAGTACCTGTCGCTTTGGAAGAGTTATAAAGGCCAGCCGCTGGGACATGCGCTCGAAGGCATTCTATTGGACGAGTTCAAGCATGAAGACACGCTGGTGACCCAACTGACCGAGCGGAAGATCAACCCGGAGAAGATCCGCAACATTTTCCTGGGGCTGAACGACGGGCTGGTGGAGATTCTCGGCGCGGTCAGCGGGTTCTTCGGGGCCTTCGGCGACGCCGCGACGGTCCTGATCGCCGCTTCGACGACGGCCGTGGCCGGTTCTCTCTCCATGGCGGCGGGCGCCTTCGCGGCCCTGAACTCCGAGAAGGAAGTCAAAGCGACGGAATTCGACAAGAAGCAATTTTTGGGCGAGGAGGCCGGTTCGTCCGAGATGGAAGAGCAGCCCTTGGCCTCCGCCCTGTTCGTCGGAGGGGCTTATATCGTGGGGGCGATGGTCCCGGTGCTGCCGGTCCTGTTCGGCGCAAAGGATGCGCTGGCGTCGCTACTGACGGCCGGCAGCATGATCGTCTTGATCTCGACCCTGCTGGCTTTTCTCTCAGGCATGGACATCAAGCGGCGCATCCTGATGAACCTGGTCATCATCACTATCGCTGTCGGCATCACCTATGCCATCGGGACGGCGGCCAGGACTCTCTGGGGGGTGTCGGTGTGACGCGTGTCTCGTGCGCGACGCTTCGGGAAAGACGAGTGACAAATGGCGCGAGGATTATCGTCCGAGGGTCTGTTTGACCGTGTCGCCGATCTCGGCCGGGTTGCGGACCACGCGGACGCCGGCCGCTTCCAGGGCCGCCATCTTCTCGGCGGCGGTCCCCTTCCCGCCCGTGATGATCGCGCCGGCATGGCCCATGCGGCGGCCCGGCGGGGCCGTGATGCCGGCGATGAAGCCGATCACCGGCTTGCGGACGTGCTGCTCGATGTAGGTCGCGGCCCGCTCCTCCGCGTCGCCGCCGATCTCGCCGATCATGACGATGGCCTCGGTCTCCGGATCTTGCTCGAACAGAGGCAGGAGATCGATGAAGCCGGTCCCGTTGACCGGGTCCCCGCCGATGCCCACGCAGGTCGTCTCGCCCAGGCCCAGATTGGTGAGCTGATTGACCGCTTCGTAGGTCAGGGTCCCGCTGCGGGACATGACCCCCACCCGGCCCCGCTTGTGGATGAAGCCGGGCATGATCCCGATCTTGCACTCATCCGCCGTGATGATGCCGGGACAGTTGGGGCCGATGAGCCGGACATCCTGGGTTTTCAAGGCCCGCTTCACCTTGACCATGTCGTTGACCGGAATGCCCTCGGTGATGCAGATGACGAGCTTGATCCCCGCGTCGGCCGCTTCGAGAATTGCGTCGGCGGCAAAAGGCGGCGGGACGAAGATCAGGGACGTGTCGCACCGGGTCTTGGCCACCGCGTCGCGCACCGTGTTGAAGACCGGAATCCCCTCGACCTCCTGGCCTGCCTTGCCCGGCGTCACGCCCGCCACAACCTGCGTGCCGTAGGCCTTGCACTGGGTCGCGTGGAAGGACCCT
>CAZKHY010000140.1:5404-8510 GCA_964552455.1 uncultured Nitrospira sp. | reverse complement strand
AGCTCTCAACGGTCTAGAACCTATCTCAAAATCGATCCCCGAGCTGAGTTGCGTGTTCCATGAGGGGCCTGGGTCATGAAGAAATGGCCGTTTTCCTGGGAAAATGGCTCTTCGGAGCGTTCACCTTGCTCCATCGACTTTCATCAGAGTAGGGCTTTTTCAATTTTGAGATAGGTTCTAGTCTCCAGGGAGGGGGTCATCTCAATGCCGTTTTCTACATAGGCCCGGGTTAGTTTCATGGATGTCGGTCAAGCGGATGCGCCGCCCTCCACAGTGGGAGAGTGAGATGTATGTTTACCCGGCATCCGCTGTGCGGGTCCGGATGGTGCGGGATTCGACCAGCGAGGAGACAAAGATCTTTCCATCCCCAGGGTTGCCAGTGCGGGCTGCAATCTTGATGGCTTCCAGCGCCTGTTCCGCCCTGCCATTCGCAACGGTGACCATCAGCCAGACCTTGGGTAATTCCTCATACCGGACAGGCCCAACCTGAATCCCTTTTTGGCGGCCGCGCCCGAGCACCGCCAGGCGCGTGAATGCATGAAACCCGGCTTTCTCCAAGCTCTCCATCACCTCTTGCTCTCGTTCCGGTCGAATGACCGCGTGGATCAAGGTCATGTCAAACCTCCGCCAGATCAGGAACCATGAGGATTCTCTCCACCCGCTGTGGCGCCAGGGGCATCAGTCTCTCTCCCAGCTCCTGGGCGATCCGGTCGAGACCCAAGCGATTCACCACCATGCGGAAGGACTCGTCGGTCTCCCGATAGGCCAGCACCACCTCCAACAGGGCCTCGACCGTGGGTACCACCATCCCCTCGGTGATACCCTTGCGCACCACTTCTCCCAGTTGCACACCGTCCACCAGACGACCACCCAGGTACAAGGTGTAGGAAAAACGCCGCTCACCCCCAACCGGGATCATCCCGCCGGCTAACCCGATGTCGGCCACTTGGTGCTTGGCACAACTGTTGGGGCATCCTGAGATGGCTACCGTGACCCCCTTGGCAAAAGCGGCTGTGTCCGGATTTTTGGAAGTCCAGCCTGTGAGGATCGCTTTGGCCGCCCCCTGCGCGTTGGTGACCGCCAGCACGCAGAACTCGGTGCCGGGACAGGCGACCACCCGAAGCCCTGTCCGCTGTCCCTTGAGTGACAAGCCAGTCTGTTCTATATGACGAATCACCTGTCTCAGGCGGTATACTGGCATCCAGTGCAGGTCCACATCTTGTTCGGCTGTGAAGTGTGCTTCTCCATTTCCGTACCGCTGACAGAGACGCCCGAGCGCACGAAGCTGCTCGGCTCGGATCTCGCCGAGCGGCACCTCCACGGTGAGCCGAGCATATCCCGACTGCCGCTGGCGAGTACAGCCGGAAGGCAGTTCCCTGCTCCCGGGCGCGGAGACGCGCGCGAGCCACCAATCGAGGACGGACGGGATCGCTTCGCCGGTTCCGGGAAGCGGAAGTCGAAATTCCTGATTCTCTGGCAGACTTCGTTTGTCCTGAAAGACTCGCTCGAACATCGCCGCAAAGTTGGGCTGCCCCCATTGATCGATGAGAAACTTCAAGCGAGATTTGGCCTTGCTCCGGTTCCCGTACTTGGCATGAAGGTGGAAGATGGCCTGACAGGCTGGGAGCACCTCTTCGAACTGGATGAACTTCTTGAGCCGAAATCCCAGCAGCGGGTGAGCCCCCAAGCTGCCCCCTGCCCACAGCTCAAACCCAAGCGTGCCCGCTGCCCCCTCCCCCGTTGGCCGCCGCACCGCCACAAACCCGATGTCGTTGATCCGGGCATGAGGCGCGCATTCCAGACAACCGGCAAAGAAGATGTTCAAGCGGTTCGGCATGGTAGGATTAATCCAGTCGGACCGTTTCACGAAATAGTCTGCAATGGCGGCGGCCCAAGGCTGGACGTCCAGCACCCCCTCGGGGCACACGCCACCATGCGGGCAGGCCGTGACGTTGCGTAGCGTGTGACCGCAGGCCGAGCGAGTCGTGAGGCCAATGGCTTCCAGCTTCTCGAAAATCTCGGGAACTTCTTCAACCCGTACCCAGTGGAGTTCGAGGTCCTGCCGAGTGGTCAGGTGACCCCAGCCTCGGCCGTGGGAGTCGGCGAGGTCGGCCAACGCCTCAAGTTGTCGAGCCGTCACCCGCCCGCCCGGGATACGGATCCGCACCATGAAGTACCCCGAGTGCTTCTGGCTACAGACTCCGTAGGTCTTGAGCCGATAGTAGTCATCTTGCGACAAGGCCATGATGCCATGCTTCCGGATCAGGCCAAAGTCGAGTCCCAGCCCGTCCTGTTTAATCCGTTCCACCTCCAGTGACTTGGGATAGGTCACTGGATAACCCAAGATCACTTTCTCCCCGAACGGGAGAGTTGACGGGGCAGTCGAGGCTGGCTTGGTCGGAGCCGAGGAGCCAGGAGCGGTGAGGGCAGCGGGCTTCTGGCGCTGGGTCTCCCGCAAGAGATCCTCCACCAATTGGGCGCAGCTTCCGCAGCCCGTGCTGGCTTGTGTGTGCGCGGCGATCTCTTCGCGCGTGGTAAGCCCGTGCTCACCAATGACCGCAATGATCCGCCCCTTCGTGACCGTGTGGCAGGTGCAGACCACTTCACCATCCGACATCGTGGAAAGCAGTGAGGAAACGATCGTTTTCCCAGCCGTACCGACCGGCATGCCGTCCTCGGCAGCGGCGTGCTTCAGCAGCCGGTCCTTGACCAGAGGACACCCTGACTCGCTCACCGCTGCCGCATGCACCGGATGCTCTATATCCACGAGACCCTCCCTATTCGCCGAACACGACTTCCATCCGTACCCGTCGGGACTGGGTCGCTGCCACCTCAGGGAGCAACTCCCTCCGCACAGGCTGGCCGATCACCCCCTTCGGCGACCAAGACAGCCGCCACTGGTGTCGATGCAAACCTATGGGAGTCAGACAGCCGAGCGCGACCAGGCTGAACGCCAGAAAGCCGGTGCCATAGGACCCGGTCAGATCCTTCATGATGCCCAGAACAGAAGGAAGAACGAATCCTCCTAGCCCACCAGCCGCTCCCACAATCCCCGTCACCACGCCGATCTCATCACGGAACCGCTGGGGGACCATCTGGAAGATCG
>CAZKHY010000140.1:0-5304 GCA_964552455.1 uncultured Nitrospira sp. | reverse complement strand
CCCGTCACCACGCCGATCTCATCACGGAACCGCTGGGGGACCATCTGGAAGATCGTCCCGTTGCCCATCCCCAAGGCCAGCATGCCGCAGAAAATCAGACCGACTGCCACAGGGAGCGATGGCAAGTGGCTGACACCCAAGAACATCACCGAGGCCAAGCCATACAATTCGGTCAAGACTCGGAGCCCGCCAAGACGATCCGCGACAAAGCCGCCCACCGGTCTGCACAAACTCCCGCTGAAGACACAGAGGGCCGTAAGGGTGCCGGCCGTCACGGCTGCCACCCCGTACTGGTCGTGGAAGAAAATCCCCAGAAAGCTGGCTAACCCCACGAATCCCCCGAACGTGACACTATAGAAGACGGAGAACCACCAGAGATCAGGCTCGCGCAGCACCGCCAGCACCTGCGCGAGCGGTTTCGGAGGAGGCAGCTCGGGCACCTCACGGGCCAGAAGGAGGAAGATACCGAGTGTGAGCACCACGGGGATCATGGCTAAGCCAAGGGCCCCGTGCCAGCCGACACCGTCTATCTGGGCCAGGCGGGGCGCAACCAGAACGGCGATAACAGTTCCGCTGTTGCCAGCTCCGGCGATCCCCATGGCGAGGCCCTGGTGTTCGGGGGGGTACCACCGACTGGCCAGCGGCAGCGCCACCGCAAAGCTCGCTCCCGCGATGCCCAGCAGCACCCCGAGCACGAGCAGCTGGGTTACGCTGCTGGCGGCTATCCAGCCCCAGGCGAGCGGGATCAGCACCAATGTCAAGCTCCAAACCCCGACCCGCTTCGGGCCGAACCGATCGACCAGAAGACCGAGTAGGACCCGGAAGACCGCTCCGCCCAGCAGTGGAACCGCCACCACCAGCCCTTTCTGCGCGGCGGTCAGCCCCAGGTCCTGTGCGATCAACACCCCGAGGGCCCCGATTAAGACCCATACCATGAAGCTCACGTCGAAATGGAGAAAAGCCGCGAAAAGCGACCCCGGATGGCCGCTGCGAATCGATGCCATCAATTTCTTCATGACACGTGTCCCCTACAATCTTGGCTGTCCGGTCCGCACGGTGTAGGCTTCCCGGACCTCTTGGATGAATACCTTGCCGTCACCGGGATGCCCGGTCTGAGCGCTCTCTTCGATCGCTCGTACTGCCCGCGCACACTCCTGATCCTCGACAACCAGGATCAGCATGAGCTTGGCTAACTGGTCGTAGCTGACCATGCCCACTTGGATCCCTCCCTGCTGGCCCCGCCCAGTCACCGGCGTCTTGGTTAGAGCGTAAAATCCCTCCGTCTCTAGCCGCCCGATCACCTCCGCTTCCCGTTCCGGACGAATGATGGCTCGGAGCATCTTCATCGTGACCTCCAACCGTCTCTTATCTCAGAGCCGTTTCTCCCCGTTCATCCGTGCTGATCCGCACAGCCTCGGCGAGCTCGAGCACAAAGATCCTGCCGTCTCCATACTGGCCCTTGCCGGTCCGATTGGCCTTGACCAACGCTTCCACGGCAGCGTTGACCCGCTGCTCCTCTACCACAATCCAGAACAGATGCTTGGGGAGGAACTTCACGACGATGCCGGTTCCTTCACCTGAGGAGAACCGGAGTCCCCGTTGCCGGCTGCGGCCCAAAACCTCATACGAGCTGTACGCCACCACCCCGACCGCTTCCAACGCGTGACGTGTCACCAGCCGCCTTTCCGGTCGAACAATGGCGATGATCTCGCACAGAACCCCTCGTGGTGTCACATCATGCGGCCATGGTGTCTTGGCGACGTGAGGGACTGCCTCGACACTGCCCTGAACGGCACTGACCTCGGTTGTATTCCGCACCGGCGCGGGCAACCGGGAAGGAATGCTCAGGGGCGGTGGATCACCGGCCTTCCCGGAGGGCGGCACAATGCCGAATCGTTGTCTCCACACCTCATTTAATTGGCCAGTAGGGCTGTGGCCCAAGAGCCGCTTGATTCCGACTGGATCATGGCGGTACGCCTTGATCGCTCCGACCCACTTGACGCTCTTATAGCCTTGGAGGAACGGGACGACGAGACGCACCGGTCCTCCATGCTGTTCGGGTAGTGGCTCGCCATTGAGACCGGTGGCCAACAAGACTCGCGGATCACGGGCCTCATCCCGTGAGAAGGCCTCGAAGTACATTCCGTCGCGTGATGAGACGGCGTAGTACCCCTCGGGGTGAGTGTCGATGTTCAAACAATCCAACAGGTCCACCAACCTAACTCCTTGCCACTCAACCGTTTCCGACCAGTTGAAGAGTTGGCAGATCAGGGCGGCTTTCAGCGTGACCTGGGGGAGACGGGCAAGCGCCTCCCACCCCATTCGCCGGGGATGCTGCTCGAATCCACACACCTCGATGCTGACCTGTTCCGGAGCGATCCGCTCTGGAATTGGGTAGAGGCAGAGCACCGGCATCGGGTCCGCTTCAAAATCGATTCTGAAAAACTTGTCGGAAAATTTGGGATAGTTGATCCTCTCACGCTTCCCCATAAGCCCTCTACACTAAGAAGAAAAATATTCTCTGCGAAGCGCGGGCCCGAGAGTCCCACCAGCACTGGCGCGTCTTTCCGAATATCCGTGCGGAAACATAACTGCGATTCCCATGCCAGATATAGAACAGCCTTCATGCACTTAGCGAGAAACGCGAAATGGTCTGATTCCGGCCTATTGAGAGTAGTAAGACGTGGAATGGAAGAAGGGAGACCTTCTGCCCCTGCTACATTTTTGCTGTAGTTACGACAAAAATGAAGGAGGCCCATATGCCAGCGGGACAAGGCGGGGCTGAGACAGAGCCGACCGTCTTTCGAGAAGTGGAGGAGCGAGAGGAGGACTCTCCGTTTTTACGGTGCCTTCGGCTTGGGGACACAGAAGGGACGATCCTCAGCCAGGCTCCGATTGCTCGGGGAACTGATTCTCCATCCAGGGAACCTTTTTGATCCGGACAGAGTGCAAGCACCGAGCACCGAGAATCCGTCGAGTCGGACACGGCGATGTTGCAACGGGTCGGCTCCACCATGAACCTTAGAGAGCCAATGGAGGCCCCAGAGAGCTCACACTGCTACCTCTCCGCTGAATGCTCGTGCATGTAGGCTCAAGATCAAGCAGAGGAATTGGAGGAACAAGCGGCAACTGGCAAGGGAACACATGCTTGCGAAGGACCAAGAGGCTCTATGCGGCACCATCCGGCCTTATAAGTCCGCTTTCCGAATCGTATCCTTGGTGCTAAGATGGAGAGAGATAAAATGAGGCTTCTGACAGAACGCTGATTACATGAGCCTGCATCCAGCTCACTTCTGCCCGCATCTACCGATTGGCCGACTGGGTGTTTTGTGCTGATCGGATGCGCACCATGCTGGACAAGTTGCGCAAACGGCTGAGCCAGGCGCAGGATGTAAGCTCATAATTACTTAAGACAATTGACAATTGTCAGTTATTATCGTAGAGTAAAAATATGATAGAGAATTTTAAGCACAAAGGGCTGAAGAGGCTGTTCGAAAATGGTGAGACCAAAGGGATTCGAGCTGACCATGTTGAGAAAGTGGAAAACATTCTTGCGGTTCTCAATCGTGCAGCGAGCCCGGGTGATATGGATTTGCCCGGCTTTAAGGTTCATCCCCTGAAAGGGGATAGGAAAGGGTTTTATGGGGTAACGGTGCGGGCGAACTGGCGCGTTATCTTCCGTTTTGAGGAAGGAAACGCTTGTGATGTAGAATTGATTGATTACCACTAGGGAGAATGAAACATGCGTATGAAGAGACCCCCTCATCCGGGGAGGATTGTTAGGCAGGAGTGCATTGAGCCTCTGGGCGTGACGGTGACAGAAGCGGCGGCACGCCTTGGCGTGACGCGGCAGAATTTGAATAACATTCTGAATGGGAAGTCAAGCATTTCTCCTGAAATGGCGATCCGGCTTTCAAAGGCCTTTGGAAGCCGGGCGGAGGTATGGCTTGGGCTACAGATGGAATATGACCTGGCGGAAGCGGAAAAGACGGCCGGGAAGATAAAGGTTACGCGGGTCATGGCGAAGAATGAAGAGTTTGTGTCCGTGTGAAAACGGCGATTATTGGCGCGGAGACAAAGAGGCAATACGCTGAGCGGTCATAGGGATGAATTGTATGACTCAAGACTTCATCTGACAGACAGTAAGTCCTCACCGGGTTACGCTGCCAGGATCTTCTCCTTCGCCAACGGGAGGGGGTTGCTGAAACGACTCTCTCGTCCATTATTGAACGTGCGTTCTGACCTCATTTTCTTTGCACGTTGAGTATTTGCGCGCGTTCCTCTCGGTTGCTCTTTTCCCTTTCCCATTGATGGCCTTCCCAGCTTTCGCACAAAAGTTGCAGCAGTCTGCCTTGCCCTGATCCCGCCAGATACCACCAGATACCGGCAGATACAACTAGCTCCATCGTCCATCTCTCCTTCGACGCCCTATAGTCAAAGGCAACTGGTGAGGCTTTTTTTATGTCTCTCTTGTCTGCCAAGGAACTCGCGGCCGCATTAGGGGTCAGCGTCATTACCGTCAAGCGTGCGTACTTGTTGGAGCATATCCCAGGAGAGCGAATTGAAAACGCCCTCCGGTTTGACTTGGAGTTGGTACGGAAAGCAATGCGCGCCCGAGATCGGCAACTCCGGTTGTTGGCAGCGAAAAGAAAACTGAGGGCCGCGCGGATCGGCGAGAGTCGACCGCGTAGGACCGGCAGAACACCTGCTCTGCGAGCACGGAGATCCCGGTGACGTTGGCACCAAACCGTCCATCAACAGGTCGGTCATGCAGCTGCCTGTGTTGTGGCCTTGCTCCTGCGATGAATCGATTTTAACTAATGCGGCTTGGGAGATTCGGTCGTCAAGAAGCAGGGCCGGTTGTAGGCGGGTTCTGATCTGGGGGTTCTCACAAGGGAGAGGGCCTCAGAGGGGTTGTGCTTGGCGGCTGGCCCCTCATCGGCCCTCCAAGGGGATGCGTGATGCACATCCTTGAGAGGAAGCGTAGCCCCGTAGACTCGTGTCGTCAAGCCTGGGAGTCGTTCCAGAGGACGGCGCGGGCCTGTGTTGTGCTGGGGGCCGTGAAGGCCGGGGGGCGGCGGATGCCGAGAGGCACCGCCGGCCGCCGGCCTTGCTTCTTGGCCCTTGTGAGGACTGTCCAGCCAGTCCTTGTGCGGGGCTACTGCGTGATCTCACGAAAGGAGGGGCGATGCCGGGAACAGCGGAGTCCGCTGAGCCTGGCGCTGTGGGTAGGGCTCGGGAGGGTGGGGCTGATCCCTCCGAGCCTTCTTGTCCAGAACTTAAGACTGCTACAAGCAAGTCGGT
>CAZKHY010000139.1:0-8684 GCA_964552455.1 uncultured Nitrospira sp. | reverse complement strand
GTGCAAAAAGGAGGGGACCCATGAGCAGGCATCTGGGCGCCATCATGACGGTCTGCGCGGTCTGCGTCGCGAGCGGGGGCGCTCCGGCCCTCTCGGAAGAATTTGACGCCGCCAAACTCCTCTTCGACGGGTCCAAGGTGCTCATGGAGCAACAGGAGATCGACGCCAAGCTGGCGGCCCTGCAGGCGCGGAGCGAAGAACTGAAGCTCGAACGGCAGCGGATGGACTATCAGGCCGGACAGATCAACAGCGATCGTCAAGTCACCCAAAGCACCTGCGCGGCGCCCCAATATTATTACACCCACAGACTGGATTGCGATCAAAGCAGCGCCGAGCTCCCCGCAAGAAGCGCCGACGTGGGCGACAGGCAGGCCAGGGTCGGGCAGCAGTTAAAAGCCGCAAGCTCGGAAGTCGAGTCGCTGATCACGCGGCGGGAACAACTCAAACGGCAGGCCGAGGCGCTGGAGTTCAGGTTCAAACGGCTTGAGTTGTCCGGAACGGCCCAGGAATGCGTGTCCCGCTTGCCGAAGGAAAACCTGGAGTCCATGGTGGCGGCGTATCAGGAATGCTGGGACGGCACCAGCGTCGCGGAGCCCCGTCTCAAGCCGGAGAAGAAGCCGTCGAAGTCGGAACCGGAGTCCGCGGAGGTCGGCCCCAGGGAGCGGAAGCCGCGCCGGACCCCGCCTCCGGAACAGTGAGGGGCGCCCTGTCGTGATCGACGGATAGCCTTCACCCGATGGAGCAGGAAGGGAGGCGACTGTGGCCGGCAGACCGATCATGATCGTCAGCCTGACGGTGGATCCCGAGCGGGAGGCGGAGTTCAACGACTTCTACCATCACCGGTACATCCCCAAGCTGCTGGACGCGGTGCCCGAATTGATCTCGGCGCGGCGTTACGAAGAGTGCAGCGTGGAGGGGAGCCTCCGGTGGTTCACGAAACGGTTCCTGACCGTCTACGAGTTCGCCTCCGAGGCGGTCATGGACCATGCGGTCAAGGAGCTGGCGGGGCCGGACCGGGGGCAGGATCGCGCCGAATGGGACCGCTGGAAGGCCAGCCACCTGCACGACGTGGCCCGCGTGGTCTACAGCGAGACCTACGCCCATGCGCGGGTGCCCTGGGACGGCCCTTTCGGGGGCCGGCCCTTCTTTCTCGTGAGCGTCGAAGTCGATCCGCGGCAGGAGCCGGACTTCACCGTCTGGTACGAGACCGAATACCTGCCGAGGAACCTGGCGGACGTGCCGACCTGGGCGGCCTGCCGCCGCTACACGAGCCTCAACCGGGAGCCGATCCGCTACCAGACCGTCTACGAGGCCTGGAGCGAGGAGGGGTTGAAGGAAAGCCTCCGGCGGATGCGGGCGCCGCACCGGCTGGGTGAGAACGCCGGCTGGCACAAGTGGGACAGCGGGGAGCGTCCGGCCATCACCTGGCAAGACGCCGCGAGCTTCGCGCCGATCTTCCGCTATCCTGGGTAAGCCTGCTTCACAACCATCCGGTACCTTCGATGCCTTTACCGTCCGACGGCTACAACCTCGCCCGTGGCGAGAAGGATGTCGAGCGCCTTCGCCTCTTGAATGAGATCTACGGGCCTGGGTCGCAAGCGTTGCTCCGCCAGGCTGGACTCGTTCACGGCATGCGCGTCGTGGAAATCGGGTGCGGAAGCGGCAACATGACCCAGTGGCTGGCCGCGCAGGTCGGCCCCTCCGGTTCCGTCGTCGCCCTTGATATCAGCGAGGCCCAAGTCGAACAAGCCCGGCGCAGGGCCGAGGCAGCCGGTGCCTCGAACGTGACGTTCAAGGTCGCGGATGCCTATGCGCCGGGATTGCCTCAGGACAGTTTCGACCTCGCCCACTGCCGGCTGGTGTTGATGCACCTGACGAGGCCTGTTGAAGCCCTGCGCGCCATTCGCGGTCTCGTCAAACCCGGCGGGGCGGTCGTCTGCGAGGAGATGGACTTGAGCCGGTGGCTGTGCGAGCCGCCGTCCGCTCTCATGGCGCGATCCTTTGAGTTGAAGCTCGCCCTCAGCGACGCCCGGGGCCAGCACTGGCGGATCGGCAGCGGCCTACACCGGCTGTTTCTGGAGGCGGGTCTGACCGATCCCGTCGTCAGCGCGAACTTCCCCATGGTCTTGCGCTGGGCCTCCAAGCGACTGCTGGCGATTTCGTTCAAGACGCTCGACAAGGAACTGCTGGCCGAAGGGCTGACGAGGCAGGATGAGCTGGAGGCGATCGAGGCGGAAATGGAACGGCTCGCGGCGGATGACACCACGCTGCTGGGGCTTCCTTACATGGGCCAGGTCTGGGCCGTAAAATCCCCGCTGCGCGCAATCGGCGGCGGCTGACCGGTCTTACTTGGGCCGTTGCAGCTCGCGGAGGCGCGCCTCGGCCGCTTTCGCCGCCTCGCTCTTCGGATACTCCCGGAGGATCTCCTCGTACAGCTGCCCGGCATGCTCAAGGTTGTTCTGCTTCTCTTCGAATTGAGCCGTCTCGAACAGCTCCTGGGCCTTGTCTCCGCCGCAGCCGGCGAGCGCGAGCCAGGCCGCCAGCGCTGCCGCGCTCAGTCCATGCCATAGAGTCATGACGTTTCCCCTCCTTCTGCCGGGTTGAGCCATTCTAGCACATCCCCCTCCGCGGTTCTTTACATTCCCCATCCAAAAGGCTAGCATTTCCATGGTTGATCTGAGGCGGACGTTGCTCGGAAGGCCGATCGGTTTCTGGTATCGGGGAGTGGCGATGAACCGAGCGGAAAGACGGCGGCAGGAGAAGCACCAACGGCGCGGCGGCCCAACTCCTCCGCCCGCTACGCTCCGTCCCCTCTTCGATGAGGCCCTGGCCCACCATCGGGCCGGGCGGCTCCAGCAGGCGGAACAGCTCTACCGGCAGATCCTCTCCTCCCAGCCTCGCCACGCCGAAACCCTCCACATGCTCGGCTTGCTCGCCTATCAAGCGGGCAAGCTCGATCTGGCGGTTGACTTGCTGGACAAGGCGATCGCGGAAGACTCCTCGCAGGCCCGGTATTTCTTCAACCTGGGGGTCGTGCGGCAGAAGCAGGGCCGTCCGGAAGCGGCCGCAGAGGCCTATCAGAAAACCCTCAATCTCGACTCCGATTATGTCGATGCCCTGAGCAACCTCGGCAACATCCGGCTGGAACAGGGTCGGCTGGATGAGGCCGCGGCCTGCCACCATCGGGTGCTCGAACTGAACCAGCGATCGGCGGAAGGCCACAACAACCTCGGGGCGGTCCTCAAGGAGCAGGGCCGGCTGGATGAAGCCGTGGCCTCGTATCGGCGGGCGCTGGAGCTGAAACCGGACCACCTGGAGGCTCTGTGCAACCTGGGCAGCGCCTTGATGGACCAGGACCGGCTGGAGGAAGCCATCGCCTCGTTTCAGAAAGCGATCAGTTCCAAGCCCGATTATGTGAAGGCCCATACCAACCTCGGCTTCGCCTACCTCTGGAAACAGGAGCCGGATGAGGCGCTGGCTTCCTTCCGCCGGGCGGCCGACATCAGGCACAATCACGGAAGGCCGGTCGTGCCGTCGGCCATCCACAAGTCCCGCATCAAGCACGAAGTCGAACAGGTCCAGCGGCTGCTGGACCGCCGGCTGCTCGCGCCGGGCTACGAGCCGTACCTGGAGGCCTGGAAGCGGCTCCATCGGAAGTCGCTCCAGCTTCCGCCGGAATCGCTGCACCTCCCTGTGAGCCGGGAGGAGGCAGCCGACATCGCCCCCTCCTTCAATCGCATCCTCTATTACGCCGACTGCCCGGCCATGCCCGGAGGCACGCTGAACCAGGCTCTCGATGTCGCGGCGATCGAAGCTCGGTACAACGGCCAGAGGCCGGAGGCCGCTTATATCGACGACCTGCTCAAGCCGGAGGCGCTGGAGGCGCTGCGTCGGTTCTGCCTGGACTCGACGATCTGGAAAAAGGACTATGCGAACGGCTACGTCGGGGCTTTTCTGGGGGAAGGCTTTTCCTGCCCGCTCTTCCTGCAGATCGCCGAAGAGCTGCGAACGCGCTTCCCCGGCATCTTCAAGGGCCATCGGCTGATGCAGGCCTGGTCGTTCAAGTGCGACAGCCGGATGAAGGCGCTGAACCTCCATGCGGATGCGGCCGCCGTCAACGTCAACTTCTGGATCACTCCGGATGAAGCCAACTTGGATCAAGCGGGAGGGGGCTTGATCGTCTGGGACAAGGAAGCGCCGACGGAGTGGAATTTCAAGGAATACAACAGCAGCGCGAACGAGCCGAAAGTGCGGGCCTTCTTGCGGGACAGCGGGGCGAAGGCGATCCGGGTCCCCTATCGGCAGAACCGGGCCATCGTGTTCAACTCAGACTTGTTCCACGAATCGGACGTGATCACGTTCAAGGACGACTACGAGAGCCGCCGCCTCAACGTCACCCTCCTCTACGGCCGGCGAAAGTAAGCTGACAAGCGGGCAAGTGGAACAAGCCGGCAAGGGCGGGGCGCTGTGCTCCGGACTTCCGAAGAACTTGTCGCCTGTCAGCTTGTCATCTGGCCATCTGTTCAAAGAACCCCGAGAAGTCCACGTTCCCGCCTGTGAGGATCACGCCGACCTTCTTCCCGACCAGCGACGGCTCCCGCCTGAGGAGCGGCGCCAGGGCGACGGCGCTGGAGGGCTCGATGATCAGCTTGAGACGTTCGAACGAGAAACGCATGGCGGGGAGGATTTCTTTTTCCTCGACGATGAAAAATCCGGCCAGATGGCGGCGCAGGATCGGCAGCGTCGCGTCGCCGAGACTGGTCTTCAGCCCTTCGGCGAGCGTGCGCGGGTCGGGCATGGGCACGATCCGGTTCTCACGTACGGAATGCACCGCGTCCAGCGCGCCGCTGGGTTCGCAGGCATAGATCTGGATCGCGGGGTTGATCCCGTGGGCGGCGATGCAGGTGCCGGAGAGGAGCCCGCCCCCGCCCACCGGCGCCAGGACGACATCCAGATCGGGGACCTCCGACAAGAACTCCAGCATGACGGTCCCCTGCCCTTTGATGACCTGGGGATCGTTGAACGGATGGATGTAGACCCCGTTGAGTGAGGCCATCAGCGCCGGCAGCCTCCGCTCGGCCTCTACGTGGTCGGCGGCCTCGTGGACCGTCGCCCCGTAGTCGAGCGTGGCCTGACGCTTGATCGGGCTCGTGAGTCCGCCGGTCAGGATGTGAGCCTGACGGCCGAGCAACCGGCAGGCCAGCGCGACCCCCTGCGCATGGTTGCCGGATGAAATGGTGACGATCGGCCTGTCCTGCTGGGCCGGCGGCAGCGTGGCGATCGCATGGTAGGCCCCCCGGAACTTGAACGATCCGACGCGCTGGAAATTCTCGCACTTCAAGAACGTCGTCGAGCCGGAGATCTTGTTCAACTGGCTGCTGGTCTGCACCGGCGTGACGTGCGCGACCCCTCGCAAGCGCTCAGCGGCCTGTCGGATGTCGGCCAGGGTCACGGCGTTCATGGATCAGTACGCCCGGTCCCGTCCCGCCAGACGCAGATGCGGTTGCGGCCCGATCGCTTCGCCTCGTAGAGCATGGCGTCGGCGCGGCGCAGCAGCTCGGTCGCGGTGATCGGCTGCGTCCCGTTCATCACGGCCACCCCCCCGCTGAGGGTGACTTTGACCTGCTTTTCTTCCCCCAGGAAGGGATGGTGCTCGCAGCCCTGCCGCACCCGCTCCGCGATCCGCGCCGCGCCGTCCAGGTCCGTCGCCGGGAGAATAGTCACGAATTCCTCGCCCCCGTAGCGACAGGGCACGTCGATATCACGCCGGAGGCTGCCGCGGAGCAGCTTGGCGCAGAGGGCCAGGGCCAGATCGCCCTTCTGGTGCCCGTAGGTGTCGTTCAGGTTCTTGAAGTGGTCGATGTCCGTGATCAGCAGCGCCAGATGACCTCCATACCGCTTGACCCGCGTCGCCTCCTCCTGCAGCCGGATTTCAAAATAGCGCCGGACGTAGAGCCCCGTCAGGCCGTCCACCGTGGCCAGCTTGAACAGCCGGGCGTTTTCGAACGAGACGGCGATCAGCGTCCTCAGGACGTTCAAGGCCTGCAGCTTCGGCTCAGGGAGCGGATCGTCCGCCGGTCGTTCGAGGGTCACGAGGCCGATGGCATGGTGGTCGCTCCCGATGAGCGGAAGACACAGGCATTCAAGTCCGGAGTCCGTCTCTTGCGCGGCGGGCAAGGGGATCGCCTCATCGGACAGGCTCGGATAGCACCGGGGCAGCTTGGTCTGGAGGATCGTTTCCAACGGGGTGCCGGCGACGGGAATGAGGCGGGGATGACCGTCCGTCCGGCCCATGATTTCCAGCGCCCGCCCCTCGTCGGCAAGGCTGAACATCGCGGCGCGTTTTCCACGGCCGAAGTCCATGAGGATGTCGAGGGCCCGGTCGACCAGGCGGACCGGGTCCAGCTCGGACGCGAGCAGCCGCGTCGCATAGTTCAGGGTCTGGAGCGTGACTTCGAAATCAAGGGCGGTGCGGTCGGCCTTCTCAGAGGAAGGCGCGTCGGGGTTGGGCATGGGCGGAGCATACGCTCTCGGCCGAAAGCTCGTCAATTGAGCAGGGGCCTCGGCCGAATCGGTGGGCGATGGGCAATCAATTCGAATCGATTTCCCGGGCCGGTATGGTAGGATCGGCGAAACTCGGACTTGTTGAGTCACGGCGTTCCATGAAACTGGAAAAACTCGGCGGCTTGCTCGTCCGCATCACGGGCGGGACGGACGGCAAGGGCGGCGGCAACGGCCCGGTCGTCGTCCTGCTGCACGGCTTCGGCGCGCCCGGTGACGATCTGGTGCCTCTCTGGCCGTCACTCGGTGCGCCGCCCGGCACCAGGTTCGTTTTTCCCGAAGGCCCCTTGTCAATGGCCATGGGCTTTGGGGAATCGCGCGCCTGGTGGATGATCGATCTGGAGAAGCTCGCTCGCGACCTGGCGGCGGGCCGGCCGAGGGACGCGTCCCGCGAAACGCCCAAGGGCCTGGCCGAGGTCAGGGAACGGATCGTAGCCCTCCTGGATGAGCTGCCCCGCCGCCTCAATGCCGACCCCAAGAAAATCGTCCTGGGCGGCTTCTCCCAGGGGGCCATGCTTTCCTGCGACGTGGCCCTTCGCACGAACCGGCCCTTCGCCGGCCTCGTGCTCATGTCCGGGACGTTGCTCGCCAGGGACGAGTGGGTGCCGCTCATGCCGAAACGCAAGGGGCTCCGGGTGCTCCAGAGCCACGGCAACGCCGATCCGCTGTTGCCCTTCTTTCTGGCCGAGCAACTGCGGGATTACCTGACCAAGGCCGGCCTCTCGGTCGAATGGGTCGGCTTCCGGGGCGCGCACGAGATCCCCGAAGTCGTGCTGGCCAAGCTCGGGCCGTTCTTGCGGGAGACGTTGGCCCGCTGATACGCTGAGAGATGATCCGACACGATTCAGATTCAATCGACTCGAGGAGCAGGCACGATGGCACGTGACGGCAATCAGCGGATGGCGAGGCTGGCGCAATCGGAAATTCGGGCCATGACCCTTGCCTGCGAGAAGGTCAAGGGGATCAACATGGCCCAAGGGGTCTGCGATACCCCGGTTCCGCCTCCCGTAGTCCAAGGCGCAGAGCGCGCGATGGAGAAGGGCCTGAACATCTACACGCGCTACGATGGGGCGGCGGAGCTGCGTCAGGCCATTGCCCGGAAGCTGGCAGCCTACAACCGGATCACGGCGGACCCGGAGACCGAGATCACGGTCAGCGCCGGCGCGACCGGGTCCTTTCACTGTGCCTGCCTGGCCCTGCTCAATCCCGGCGACGAAGTGATCCTCTTCGAGCCTTATTATGCCTACCACATCAGCGCGCTGGTGGCGGTGGAGGCCGTGCCCCGGATCGTCCCGACCATTGCGCCGGACTGGACTTTTTCCATGAAGAACCTTGAGCGGGCGGTCACGAGCCGCACCAAAGCGATCGTGGTCAATACGCCGGGCAATCCCTCCGGGAAGGTGTTCAGCAGGACCGAACTGGAAGGGATCGCCGACCTCGCCCGCCGGCACGACTTGTTCATCTTCACGGACGAAATCTACGAATACTTTCTCTTCGACGGCAGGGAACACGTGAGCATGGCGACGCTGCCTGGCATGGCCGAGCGGACGGTCACGATCGGCGGCTACTCCAAGACCTTCAGCATCACCGGCTGGCGGATCGGCTACAGCGTCGCTCAGGCCCGCTGGGCACAGATGATCGGCTCGATGAACGATCTTCTCTACGTCTGTGCACCGACGCCGCTCCAGTACGGGGTTGCCGCCGGGATCAACGAGCTGGGCCGGTCGTTCTACGAGGAGTTGGCCCGTGACTATCAGGCCAAGCGGGACCAGTTCTGCCGCGCGCTGACGAAAGCGGGGCTGCCGCCGTCCATCCCGCAGGGCGCCTACTACGTGCTGGCGGATGTGTCGCGCCTGCCTGGGACGACGAGCAAGGAGCGGGCCATGCACTTGCTGGAAAAAACCGGCGTGGCCGGGGTGCCGGGGGAAGCGTTCTTCGAAGGAGTGGAGGGTCAGCGCTTCATCCGCTTCTGTTTTGCCAAGACTGAGAAAGACCTCGACGAAGCCTGCCGGAGGATCGAAAGGCTAGGGTAATGATGGTCTCGTCTGGGTGGCCTGGTTAATCCCCTTGCTCGCGCATCGCGCACTTCGGAAAGTGCTCGCTGGACGCGCGCAGTTAGGGAT
>CAZKHY010000138.1:0-8704 GCA_964552455.1 uncultured Nitrospira sp. | reverse complement strand
TTAAAAATCCAAAAAAGCGCGTTGCTATCCACGAGAAACAGCAAAAAGGTTCCAGAAACTGTTTCGTACCCGCTGCACCATGTAGCATTCAGAGCCTTTGCTTTTCATGAGCAAACGACCCTCACCGCGAGGGAATTTCCGAAGGATTCCACTTGGCAGAGTCCGGAAGGGTCGTTCCGAGAAGTGCGGGAGCAAGAACGGCTTGCACCGCCACCGATCACCACGTGAGGTTACAGCAGGCCCCTGGCAGCGTCTTCCTAGACATCGAAGATCTGGAAGAGGGCCGCGAAGCCGGCGATGTCGAAGGCACTCCGGACAAGAAACGCACAGTGCGATCGAGAGGACCGGCCAGGCAGCCGCTTACGGTCGAATGCGGATGCGCCCCCTGCTAACGACGATCAGCGCACCGGACTCCAGTTCGGCCTGATACCGATCTAGGAGTTCCCGCATTGCGGCCACTTGCTCGTCAACCCGCATTTCCACAAATCGCACAATCGCCCGATGGGGACGGCGTTGAACAAAGACGAGTTCACCAAAATCCTTGTCTTCGGTTACAACAATTCGGCTCTCCCCCAACGCCAGACCGAGCAAGCTCTCATCATCCGCACGAGGATCAAGGTCAGCGGCGAGTCGAACATCAGTTTCAGATCAGCAAGCAGTTGTTGCAGTGAGCGGGAGGAGGCACAGACGTCGAGGAGAAATTTCATCAGGATTTGGCAACCGGCACCCGCTCATGCACTTGCTCGCCGGTCACGGATCGGTAGGCGAAGAGCAGGCAGGCCTGAATGTCATCCCGTTCCAGAAACGGATATTCTTTGAGGATGATCTCCGGCGTATCACCGGCCGCGAACATACCCAACACGTGCTCCACAGCGATCCGCATTCCCCGAATAATGGGCTTGCCGCCGAAGATTTTCGGGTTGACTTGAATCCGTGCCAGCAATTCGGCTTCCGTCATGGCCCCCTCTCTTTCATCCACTCCTCTCCTTCCACGGTCACGACATCAACAGTCTATCACAAACATGACTTCATGAAACTAACAACCCACAGCCATTCGGCCTTCTCGACTCATAATCGCGCCTCATTGGAGGTTCCGCAGGGCATCTTCTTCCACATCGAAGATCGGGAAGAGGGCTGCGAAGCCGGCGATCTCGAAGACCTCCCTGATCTGATCTTTCAAGGACAAGAGCACGATCTTGCCGTTGACGTTCTTCAGCCGCTTGGCCGCCATGAGGAGCACCCGCAGGCCGGCACTGCTGATGTAGTCCAGGTGAAGAAAATTCAGGGCGAACTTCGTTTCGCCGCCGTCGATCAGGGCCAGGAGCTTCTCCTCCAGCCGGCCGGCCGTGCCGGCGTCCAACCGCCCCTTGAGCGTGAGCAGCACCACCGCGCCCTTCTTCTGTTCCGTAATGTCCATCGTCTCGCCTCCGTATCCACCCCAGTCAGCCAAACCCGAACAGCCCTTAGGCCGACACCCGTTTTTTCATCACCAGAAGATTTTTCCCGTTCTGCCGTCGGTATTCCATCCCGTCCATCATGTTCCTGATCAGGTGGATGCCCAAGCCCCCCACCTTCCGTTCTTCGAGCGGCTGATCCAGATCCGGCTCCGGCGCCTCCAGCGGGTTGAAGGGTTTGCCGTCGTCCTCCACCTCCGCCGTCAGCTCCTTTTCCTTGAGGGAGAGGCGCAGCAGGATCTGGTGGTCGGCCTGATCCTCGTAGCCGTAGGAAATGATGTTGGTGACGATTTCATCCAGCGCCAGGTTGACGGCGTAGAGAACCTTGTCGGACAGGCGATGGTCCTCCCCGAACTCGGCCACGATGCGGCCGAGCCGCTCGAGCTCGGACAGCCGGTTCTGCAGCGTCACCGAGAGGGTCTCCGTCACGTGCCCCTCGCGTTGGATTCACCCATGCTTCACCGGCCCCGAGCCAAGTTCATCCGTGGAGGTACCGCACCGTCAGCAGAGTGATGTCGTCGGCCTGCGGCTCGCCGGCCGCATAGGTCTTCACGGCCCCGACGGTCTCGCTGACGATCTCCCTCGGAGAGCAGCCCTGGATGCGCCGCAGGAGCTGCTCCAGTCTGTCGTTGCCGAACAGGTTGCCCCGCCCGTCCATCGCTTCCGTCACCCCGTCGGTATAAAGGTACAGCGCATCCCCCGGCCGCAAGCGCGTCGTGCCGACCTGATAGGGCGCCTCTTCCGTCACGCCCAACGCCATCCCTCCGGCGTTCTCCAGCAGCGCGATGCTCCCCGCGTCCGACAGCACGTAGGGCACGTTGTGGCCGGCGTTGCTGTAGGCCAGCCCTCCCGTCTTCGTGTTGAGGATCGCATAGAACAGGGTCACGAACATCGCCGAGTCGTTGTCCGGGCAGAGCAGATTGTTCACCTGCTGCAGACATTCACCCGGCGACACCCCTTGCACCGCGATCGATTTCAGCATCGTGCGGCTCACCGCCATGAAGATGGCGGCCGGAACGCCCTTGCCGGAAACGTCGGCGATGACCAGGCCCAGCCGATCCTGGTCGATGAGGAAGAAGTCGTAGAAATCCCCTCCCATCTCGCGGGCCGGATTCGATTCGGCGTAGAGCTCGAAATCGTCCCGGTCCGGAAAGGCCGGGAAGGTCCGCGGCAAAATGGACTTCTGGATCTCGCTGGCGATCCGGAGCTCGCTGCCGATCCGTTCCTTCTCCGCCATCGTCACGCGGAGCTCCTCCGTCCGTTCCGCGACCCGCTGCTCCAGAAACTGGTTGGCTTCCCGGAGCTCGTTCTGCTGGGTTTTGATCACCGACTTCATCCGCTCGAAGGCCGCGGTGAGGTGCATGACTTCGTCGCCGCCGGAAAGGGTCCCAGCGCGACCGGGACTTCCGGCATCTCGGGATGGATTCGCCGTCCCGTCGACGAACGAGTCCATCTTCTGCTCCAGGCTGGCCAGGGGCGTCGTGACGGTCTTCCTGGTTCCCACCGCCACGATGACCAGCACCAGCAGGCACATGATCGTGGCTCCGCCCACGGTCATGGCCAGTTCCCTGCGGCTTTCGGCCAGGTACTGGTCCATGGGCATGACGATCTCCAGCCCGCCCATGAGGTCGTTGAGCTTGAAATCGTGCTTGGGGCTCTGGGCATGGGCGTTGTGACAGTCCACGCAGGACTGGGCCGAGGCCAGATCGGCCATGAGCACCCGCATGACCGCCCGCCCCTCGACCGTATCGGTCCGGACGAACTGCCCCGTCGGGTTTGTCACCAGATAGTCGAAGGCGTCCCGCTGGAACTGGTCCTTGAGGCCCTTGTCCTTGTTGATGGCCCAGGGGCTGATGAGGTTGGCTTGGTAGCCGTTCTTGTGGGCCGCGGTGATGTCCGACACCTCGCGCACGAACGTGGCCGGGAGCGGAAAGCGGCCGTGCACCTTGGCGTAGTCCGCCCCGATCGTCCCCCCCAGCTTGCTCAGGCGGGGAACGATGACCTTGGCATAGTAGCCTCGGTCCGCCATGATCTGCGTATGGAGGCTTTTGGCCCGGCTCGCCAGCTTCTCGCGGAGCTGGACGGTATTGCGCTGGTGCTCGGCGATCGCCGCCAGCAGCGAGATGGCGGCAATCAGCGGGACCGTCAGGACGATGAGCTTGGTCCCGACCCGCCACGATCGAAAGCCGGTCTTCGGCGAAGAGGCTGGCCTCATCCGCGTTCTCCTACGCGCATCCCGTCGGATCGTCCAGGAGCCTCACGCCCGCCTCCTTTCCGTCTCGATCCCAGCAATGGGACCAAGCCAGCAAGCCCCCCTGAGAAACCGGTTCTGCTCGGCCCCGGCGCCGACGCGATCACGGGGAGGCAGACGCAGGAGGCCCTGGAGCGAGCCTTCCTCAAAGAGCCTGGTCACCGTCGCAGCCAGGTCGATCTCCCCTTGCATCACGGGTCGGGAGGAAAAAGCCGCGGCGTGGAAGTAGCCGGCCGGCCAGGATCGCTTGCCCAAGGGTTGCAGCAGGGGATCCAGAGCCGGCCGCTCTTCCCGCGCCGCCACGCCGACCGCCAGCGTCAGGCACCGGCCCACTATCCGATCTTCGCTTGCCGCACCGGGAACGGGCGAGATCGGAGGTTCATCGAAGACAGGCGAGCCTGCCAAGGAGGTTCCGACGAGGCCGGTCGTTTCCGCCAGCAGGACCAGGCCGGCCGCATCGGCCCTGGCAATATCCAGACAGGTCGAGACCAGCTCGCTGAGCGGCACGGGATTCGCGGGCGACACGGCCTCGAACCGGATCAAATGCGCAAACGGCCCTTCGCAGGCGAGACAGGCGAGCACTTGCGCGTCCGGGAGGAAGGCCCCGGCCTGAAGCTGATAGTCCGGCACGTCCGTCCCGTCCGTCGGCTGATAAACGACGGCGCCGGCCACGGCCAGCAACTGTCCGAACCGCCCCCGACAGGCCTCAAAATCATGGCCCAACGCACCCAGGCCGACCGCCAGAGTACCACGGGGAAACTGCAGGGTCCGGCACTGCTCCGGACGGAAAGACGCATCGAGCAGCCCTTTTGCATCTCCGATCACACGGCAGGTCAACGACGCAAAGGGGTCCCGGTCGAAGATTTCGAACCGGGCAGTTCCGCGATCCACCAGCCTGACCCGGCTCTGCTCCCCGGCCGCTCCAGCGGGCGGCACATCGCGAGGCCCAGCAGGCCCCTTGAGTCCCAGCAGTTCTTCGAGTCCCACCAGCGCCATTACGGTCTTCACCGGCGCCGAGGTGTTGGAGACCAGGAGCACCCCCTGACTCCCCTTCAACTGCTTGTAGTATTGGAGCAAGACCCGGATGCCGGCGGAACTCAAGTAGTCCACTTCTCCCAGGTCCAGGCGGATGTGACGCGCGCCGCCGCTGACGGCCTCGCCCAGCCCGCGCGACAGTTGGTCGGCCCAGTAGGCGTCAAGCCTTCCCCTGACGGCCACTTCCAGCCACTCGCCGATCTGCCGCTTGGTCATTTCCATAGCGGATGCTTTGCGTCAAGATGACAGGGGCTGCAGCTTATACCGCGCTGTCCATGAAGTAAAGCAAGGGCGGCCCCTCACCGGCGGGCCTGGCCATAGGTGGCGCGGGCACTGGCGAGCGTGCGGACGTGCCGGCGCAAGGCGGGTCCGTAGCGTGAGCGCAAGACCTGTTCGCGAAAGGGCGCGATCCGGCGGCGGACCTTTCCGATTTCACTCCTTAACATCCGAACCAATGCGGCACCGCAGGTGCTCAGCCAGCCCAGCCGATCCGCCGCATGGGAAAGGTCGCGGATCGAATAGCTCACCGATTCCACTTCCTCCAGGCATCGGAATCGAGCGCGGAGCCGGTCCTGCATGCCAAGCCCGGACATCCGCGACGAAGACAACCGTTCGAACAGGATCGCGCCCATCGTAAACGTGAAGGTCGCGTGCAGGATGCCGTGCAAGGGCCGCAGGCTGCGCCGCCAAGGGGAATAAAAGATTTCCTGATTTCTGTCCCCCCGCTTCATGTCGTATTTCCGCAGCAGGAGATTCAGATGATGATGGCTGTTCTCGTGAATCAGGTCGTCGATCAGATCGAACTGGTCCCGGTCGAAAGTGTTGATGAACGAGAGGCCCGGCCTGTGGCGGTAGCTGAAGCTCACGACGCCTTTGGCGTTCAGAGGAACGATCCGGGTCGTCAGGAGTGCCAGGATCTTGGCTCCCTCCGGCCAGGCCTGCTCGATCACGGCCAGCGCCCGTTGAAGACGCTCCAGAAGTTCGGGACTCGGCCGGACCACGCGCGAGGGCGTCAGGTCCTTGCGATAGATCAAGGCTTCACCCAACGTCATCCGGCCGAACCCCAGCGAGCAAGGCGGGACGGAGCGCCAGCGCCAGGGCGGCCGGCCCTCACGGGACCAGAGAGGGAACTGCTTCCTGCCGATCGAAATTCTGATGCGATCCCGCTGGATCAGAAAACGCGCGCCTGATGGCCCTGCGGCAAGCCCTTTCCTGACCGAAGCAGGAGGATCGAGATACGCTCCCTCCAGCCCGACGTAGATCCGTCCGGGCAATTCGGCCCGCTCGAAGTTCGCACTCAAGTTGCAGGGAACCATCCAGGTGGCCGTCGAGCCTCCGTTTGTTCGAGTCAGCCAGAGACAGGGAAGGCCAGGCACCAGAAACAGGGATTCCTGCGTCACCTGCTTGGCCAAACGGGCGCAGAGGCGGGAGAGGCGAGGAGCCAGCCCCGCCGGCTCCGGTATGCCGCGGGGGAAGATGTCGTCCTGATAGCTGTTTTCGTAGAACTTCTCCTGGCATTCGGCCAGGAGGTCGGCGGCAAAGTCGCGCGGATGCCGTTCCCTCAGGAACTGTTCGCGCAGATCGATGAAGTAGAGCAGGTCGTTCAGTTCCTCGATCCACCCGACCACCCTCCAGTTGGAGTAGTCATCGGGTTTGAGCGAGTCCCCCAGGAACCGGAAATACTCCAGCGGCAACCGGAGGGCCGCCGCCCGTCGCCGATAATGGGCCTCCAGGTCGTCGCAGAGGTCGTGCAAAAGCCTCCGCATGGAGGAACGGAACTCACCCTGCAGGGAGGAGAGAGCGGCGACATCGAAGAGCTTGAGGCGAGGCATCATGCAGTCTATGCAGGGGGCGGGCCAAGATCATGCACGGGCAGAGTGTCCCGGAGAAGAGATCGGGCTCTCATCCACCATCCGAACAACAGTTCCTGCCGGACTACAACGTCTGTTCTTTGGCATTCGGCATCAGTTTCCCCGCAGACTCCAGCAGGTCGCGTCCCACCAGGATCGGCGCCTTGAAGTGGATCGCCAACGCGATCGCGTCGGAGGAGCGGCTGTCGAACACCTTGGAGGTAGTCGGCATGGCGACCGTCAGGGCGCCGTAATAGGTGCCGTCCTTCAGCGTAATCACGGTCTGCGTGACTTTCCCGCCGAATCCCTCCAGGATCGAGTGCATGAGGTCGTGGGAGAGGGGCCGGCGCAGCTTCTGGCCGGTCAGCGCCCCCATGATTGACCCGGCCACCGTCGGGTCCACGAAAATCGGGATCGCACGGTTTTCCGCCTTCAGCAGGACCACGGGCCCATGATCGGACAGGCGGACATCCACGTCCTTGATGATAATCTGATCATGCTGATCCCGCTGATTGGGCTGCGCCTCCTGAGCCGGCTGCGAGACCGGAACCGCCTCGGCGAGCGGCACGGCGCTCCGGACCGGCTCCGCCTGCGAAGCGGCCCCCGAGAGCCCCAGACAGAATCCCCCTACCGCAAAGAGCGTGAGCGACATCATGATACCCTGTCTCATAACGCCCCCTTTGGCACGATGTCCGTTGCCGTACGTGCCGAGAGTCTGGATCGTTGTCTAGCCTCGAATAAACGGATTGTACTCCCGCTCATCCCCAATCTGGGTCTCGGGCCCGTGGCCGGTGACGACGCGCGTCGCCTCATCCAGCGTATAGAGTCGCTCGCGGATGGACTGTTCGATGGCGTCAAAATCGCCGCCCCAGAGGTCCGTCCGACCGATCCCGCCGCGGAACAGCGTGTCCCCGGCCAGCACCAGTTGCTCCTGCGAGAAATGGAAACTCATGGACCCGGGCGTATGGCCCGGCGTGTGCAAGGCCTTCCCTTCGATGCCGCCGAGGATGATCTTCTCCTCGTCCTGCAGCCAGTAATCGGGCGGCGGGACCGGCGCATAGGGCACCCCGAACAGGCGGCACTGCACGTCCAGCATGTCCCAGAGCTCCCGATCGTCCTGATGCAGGCAGAGCGTGGCGCCGGTCGCCTTCTTCATTTCACCGGAGGCCAGGAAGTGGTCGAAATGGGCGTGGGTATGGAGGATGCTGACCACGGTCAGCCCCAGGGCCTGGACTTCCTGCAGGATGCGCTCGTGGGCTCCGCCCGGGTCCACCACGATCGCCTGTTTGGTGATCGGGTCGCCCAGGATCGAGCAGTTACAGCCCAGCGGCGGGACGGAGAAGGTTTTGCGGATCAGTCCACTCATCGAGCTACCCATTAGCCATCAGCTATCAGCCATTCGCTCTTGTGCCTTCATGCTATCGCCTCGACGACTCAATGGCAAGTCGCCTCAAGGCCGCGTCGCTCGTATCTCGTGAAGCGTCGTTCGTCGCCAGTCACAAGTTGCAAGTGGCCACGTGACCAAATTGGACGTGCCACTTGCCCGCTTGGTCACTTGTCAGCTTGCTCCAGTTGTCATTGGCGCGGTTCACGCTTAACGCTCCTCATCCGGTCGTGCGATCCAGAGCACTTCCGTATCGGCGACCTCCCAAGCCTGGCCTCGCCTGTGCAGCCACAGCAGGAATCCCGCGCCGGTGCCGTCCCGGCGATTATCCCCAACATAGACCAGGGCCTGCTCCCCCTTCACGTTGAGCCCCACGCGGGAAAACCCCAACAGACCAACGGTCGTCGGCACTGCTTGCGTCAGATTGTCGTGGATGTGGGAGGGGTGCGCTTCGCAGTGCCCCCTCCCACTTGAATAGGCAAATGCGGCAGGCACCGGCATCAGTGACACCTCCGGCTCCTGTCCCTGGCCTGAGATGAACCGGTAGCGGACTCCGAAATTAAACTGGGCCTCCAGCCGGGAGGGTTGCCGGTTCTTCTCGATGAAGTCCCTCACCAAGTCCTGCGGCAGGCGCCCATCGAAAAAGCCGTTCTCCTCAAAGAGCGCCTCGTCGGTGGGAGGCCACTCAGGCCCCAGCCTCGCCACGGTCATCCGCTCGATCAGGACGAGC
>CAZKHY010000137.1:3055-8850 GCA_964552455.1 uncultured Nitrospira sp. | reverse complement strand
GCCAGGCCGAGCAGCGGACACAAGAGCCGGAGCGTGAGCCAGATCAGAATGGAGCCCAGCAGGTCGAACAGGATGCCGGTGCGGATCATGCTCCCGATCGGCACCAGGCCGGTCGCGTACACGATCGCGTTGGGCGGCGTGGAGACCGGCAAGGCAAAGCCGAGGCTGGCTCCCAGGCAGGCGCCCAGGGCCGGGGGAACCGCCGAGACCCCGGCGGACTGCGCGATCGCGATCACGACCGGCACCAGCATGCTGGCCGAAGCGGTATTGGAGGTCAGCTCGCTGATCACCACCGCCATCAGGATCGAGAGAGCGGTGAGGCTCCAGACCGTTTCCACCCCGAGGGCCGCGACGAACCCCTGCCCGATCGCGCTCGAGAGGCCGGTCTTGACCATCAGCTCGCCGAAGGCCAGCCCGCCCCCGAACAACAGGATGGTGCCCCAACTGATGTCCGCGGCCTGCTTCCAGGAGAGGGTGAAGGTCCCGGTGCGCAGGTTCACCGGAAGGAAAAACAGCAGGCCCGCCGCGAAGAGCCCCACCAGCTCGTTCGGCAGATGAGCCTCGAGCCAGAGGGCCAGGGGACTCTCATGGCCCCAGGCCGCCTCGATCAGGCCCGGTCCGATCCAGAACACCACCGCCATGCCGAAGGCGATGCAGGCATTGATCTGGCCTCTGGTCCAGGGCCCGAGGGCCTGCCGCTGGTCGGCCAGGTGCCGCTCCAGGGTCGGCAGGCCTGACGCCTGGACCGGGTAGGCCCACCGCAGCAGGGCCCAACTGAGCAGGAGCATCAGGGCCGCGAGGGGAAGACCGAAGGCCATCCAGGTCAGGAAGGAAATGGCGGTTCCCGCCTGCTGGGCGATGAGGCCGATGCCGATCAAGTTCGGCGGCGTGCCGATGATCGTGGCCAGGCCGCCGGCGGTCGCGGCATAGGAGAGGATCAGCATCACGGCGATGGAGTATCGGTCGATGTCGGTCGCGCGGTCGCTGGTCCAGGATCCGTGCAGGGTCGCCAGCACGCCCATGGCCACCGGCAGCATCAGCGCGGCGGCGGCGGTATTGCTGATCCACATGGAGATGACGGCGGTCACGGTCCCGACGATCAGGAGTGTCGGGGACGGGTGTGCCCCGACCCAGGGCAGGGCCAGCATCCAGTTGGCGAACCGCCGGTCCACGCCGTGCAGCGTCATGGCTTCCGCGATGAAGAAGCTGCCGATGAAGAGGAAGATGATCGGGTGGGCGTAGGAGGCGAAGACGGCTTTGATGGAGCCGAGGCCGGCGAGCACGCAGAAGGCCGAGCCCAGCAGGGCCGTGATCGGCAGCGGAATCGGCTCCGTAATCCAGTAGAGGAGGACGCAGGCCAGGATGGCCGCCAGGGTATGGGCTGCGGGTGACAGGCCGGGGAGGGGGAGCAGGTAGAGCATGCCCCCTGCGAGGGGGCCCGCCACAAAGCCGACCATCCGCTTCCGATGCTGGCTCAGGGAGCCCACCGCCTGGGCCGCTGTGGCTGGTTCCTGGATCACGCGCTCCTGCATGCCCGGCGTCGCAGCGAGCAGGCCGGCTAGGAAGCCGTGGCGGGCGGGGCCGACGTCTGGGGCTGGACCGGCCGCTTCCGGAGGACGAACACGGCGACGATCAGCACCATGATCACGGTCACGTTGAGCCCCACATCCATCAGGTACCGGTCGAACAGCAAGTCCGTGATCTCCGGCTGGTGGGAGAGCTCCGCGCTGGCGGTCAGGATGCGCCTCGTGCAAGCGATGATGCCGACGGCCAGGTAGGGTTCGAGGGCCAGGATGCCGGTCTGGAGAAACCGGATGACGGTCCGGTACAGCTCCAGGAGGATGATGACCAGGAGCAGATCGTTCAGGAGCTTGAGCCCGGCCACCAGCAGGCCGGCCCGCGGCACGCCCAGCGCAAACGAGTACCAACTGTATGCGAACATCAGCATCCCCAGCAGGAGGAGGCTCAAGCCGGTGGTGACATAGCCCCAGCGATCCAGCCACTCCATCCACTGGACGATCCGGCAGGGCAGGTGCTTCATCACGTCGAATCGGTCGCTCATGGTTCCCTCGTTATTCGTTAACCGTTATGCGTTCATCGTCATGAAAGAACTCCGGCGTTTTACGGTTCACGTTTAACGCTCCCGTTAGGCCGTCCCCTGTTGGCCCGTTCCAGCCGGCGGCTGGCTGCCGCGCAATTGCCCGAACTTCAGCTCCTGCATCGAGCTGATGGTGAGGGAATGGCCGCAGCAGCGGATCTCTTTGAAGCCGGCCCCCCCGTCCATGATCATGACCCGGAGCCCGCAGGAATCGGGGTAGAGCTTCTTCTCGTCCAGGATCACCGCCAGCGGCAGCTCGCCTCTCTTGCGTCCCAGCGGGGAGCCCATCTGGGTGACGACGTCGTCCTCCGTCAGCTCGTGGTTGCAGCAGACGATCTTTTCGAACCCCTCGCCGCCGCCCATGATCTTCACGACCAGCCCGCAGGAGTCCGGGTGCCGCTTCCGTTCGTCGATGATGTCGCCTTTCTTGATCGCCATCCTTACCTCTAATGATGAGTGATGAATGCGAAATGCTGAATGTTAATTCCCTCAGATCATTCAACACTCAGCACTCATCATTCAGCGTTTCTAGCGGCGGCCGCGATCCCCCGCTCCTCGTCCACCGCCTGGAAGATCAGCAGCCCGGCCGCGAAAAATGCGGTCAGCGAGAGGATGGCCCAGCGCTGGCTGCCGGTCCAGGCGATCACCTCCGCGTAGACCATCGGCCCGATGACCGCCGCAAATTTGCCCGTGACCGAGAAGAAGCCGAAGAATTCGGCCTGCCGGCCCGCCGGCGTAAACCGACCCAGCAGCGTCCGACTGGCCGCCTGATTGGAACCCAGGACGGTGCCGGCCAGCAGCCCGATCACGTAAAACTGCGCGTGGGTCCTGACGAACGCCGCGGCGCTGACCAGCAAGAGCCAGACGATCAACGTCATGCTGATCGTCCGCTTGGCGCCGATCCGGTCCGCCAGCCTGCCGAACCACACGGCGCCCAGTCCCGCCGTCACCTGCGTGACCAGAAAGTAGATAATCAGATCGCCCGGCGAAAAGTCCAGGACTTTGTTTGCGAAGATGGCGGAGGCGACGATGACCGTATTGATGGCGTCCGTGTAGATCAGGTAGGCGATCAGGTACGTGCCGAGGTCGCGGTAGCGGCCGAGATGACGAGCCGTCTGGGCCAGCCTGGCGAAGGCCTCCGTCCAGACCGGCGTGCCCGTGCCGGGCTGAGGCACCGCGCGCTCGCGGAGCCAGAGGAAGGTGGGCAGGGAGGCCAGCAGGAAAAAGGCGGCGGTCACCGCGAAGCTGAGTCGGTAGAAAGGCAGGTTGGCCTCGGCAAAGCCGCCCCGGATGAAGGGATAGGCCAAGGCCAGCGATGCGAGCCCGCCCACGTAGCCCAGCCCCCAACCGTAGCCGGAGATGCGGCCCATCTTCTCGGGCGTCGCGATCTCGACCAGGAACGCGCTGCAAAAGAGGAAGCCGAGGTCGAAGGCGATGTTGGCCACCCCGAAGAGCACCAGCCCCAGCCAGATGTCCCCAGCCCGGACGAACGAGAGGAGCGCCGTGCAGGCGACGCACAGGAGCGTGGACCAGAGGAGAAAGGCCTTCTTGGAGGCCCGCGCATCGGCTGAAGCGCCCAGCGTGGGGGACAGCACCGCGGCGACCAGCATGGAGACCGCATAGCCCCAGAACCAGACGCGCTCCGCGGCCCCGTCCTGTCCCAGGTCGCGCGCGACCACCTGCACGAAGTAGACGCTGTAGGCGACGGTGACGATGAGGGTGGTGAAGGAGGAGTTGGCGAAGTCGTACATGCACCAGGCCCAGATTTCTCTGGGGCCGGCCGGCAGGTCCTTGGCCGCGGTCGGTGCTGGCGGCGCAGTCGGCGCAGTCGGATGGCTCACGCAGGGGCTTTCGTCAGCCGCTCGCTCGCGTGCAGGAGCTGGTCCAGCAGCGCCCGGTGCGTGCGGCTTCCCACGACGGCTTGCGCAACCGTGGGATCGGCCGGTCGGTAGGGCTGGAGAAACCGCTCCTTCACCAGCGCGATCCGGCGCAGCGAAGCCTCCAGCCGTTCCTTGGGAATCGTCCCGTCCTGGACCGCGCCGTGGACCGCGTCCATCGCCGCGACGGCCCGGTCGCGGTCCTTGCAGATCAGGAGGAGGTCGGCGCCGGCCTGGAAGGCGCGGACCGCCGCGTCGCCGATTCCGTAGTGGTCGATGATCGCGTGCATCTCCAGGTCGTCCGTGACAATCACACCCTCGAAGCGCAGGCGGGCTCTCAGCAGGTCGGTGAGAATCGCGGGCGAGAGGGTGGCCGGCAACCGCTCGTCCAGAGCCGGGTAGAGGACGTGGGCGGTCATCATTGTGGCTGGGCCCCGCTCGCCCTGTTCGATGGCGTGGCGGAAGGGGCGCAGCTCCACCGATTCGAGCCGCTCACGGGAAGCGGCGACCAGGGGGAGTTCCTTGTGGGAGTCGGCGACCGTGTCGCCGTGGCCGGGAAAATGCTTGCCGCAGGCGACCACCTTGTTGTGCTGGAGCCCCAGGACCGTCGCCAGCCCCAGTTCGCCGACCAGGTCGGGGTCGCCGCCGAAGGATCGGTCGCCGATGATCGGGTTCTGCGGGTTCGTGTTGACGTCCAGCACCGGGGCCATGTTCATGTTGATGCCGACCGCACGGAGCTCCTGGGCCGTGGCCGAAGCGACCGCGTAGGCCAGTTCGGCTGAGTGGCAGAACCCGATCCGCGCGCAGGGGGGAAAGATGGTGAAGCCGGCGGGGAGCCTCGAGACCCGACCTCCCTCCTGGTCGATGGCGATCAGCAGCGGCGAGCGAGGGGAAAGCTTCTGAAGATCGTTCGTCAGCCGGAGGATCTGATCGGACGATTCCAGATTCCTGGCGAACAGAATCAGTCCGCCGGGTTGGTACTCGCTCAGGAGGCCGGCCAGGTCGCTCGACACAGCCGTACCCGTGAACCCGAGCATGAACAACTGGCCGATCTGCTCGCGCAACGTCATCGGCTCCGCCATCAGTGCTTCGCCGCGGCTCGATCCAGCAGGTACTGGATCAGCAATCTGGTGCCGATCCCCGTAGGCCCCTTGGAAATGTAGGCCCGCTCCCGCTCGCTCCAGTCGGTGCTGGCGATGTCCAGGTGCACCCAGGGATAGTCCCCCACGAACTTGCTCAGGAACAAGGCCGCGGTGATCATCCCGCCCCCGCGCCCGCCGATGTTCCGCATGTCCGCCACGTCGCTCTTGAGTTGCTCGAAGTACTCCTCCCAGAGCGGCATCTCCCAGACCCGCTCCCCGGCCTTGAGCCCCGCCTGCCGGACGCGGTTCTTCAAGGCCTCGTCGTTTCCGAGCATGCCCACGGCGAACTGGCCCAGGGCGACCGCGCAGGCGCCGGTCAGCGTGGCCACGTCGATGATCACGGCCGGCTTGTAGCGCGTGGCGTAGGCGAGCCCGTCCGCCAGAATCAGCCGTCCCTCCGCATCGGTGTTCTGCACTTCCACCGTCTTTCCCGAGAGCGTCTTCAGGATGTCGCCGGGCTTGATCGCCCGCCCGCCCGGCATGTTCTCCGTGGCCGGCAGGATGCCGATCAGGTGCAAAGGCAGGCGGAGCCGGGAGGCGGCCCGGACGGTGGCCAGGACCTCCGCCCCGCCGGTCATGTCCGCCTTCATCTGCTCCATGTTCTCCGCCGGCTTGAGCGAGATGCCGCCCGTGTCGAAGGTGATCGTTTTGCCGACGATGACGATCGGCTTGGCGGCC
>CAZKHY010000137.1:0-2955 GCA_964552455.1 uncultured Nitrospira sp. | reverse complement strand
GGCGGCCCCGGTACTCCAAAATGATGAACTTGGGCGGCTCGTGGCTCCCGCGCGCCACGCCCAGGAAGGCGCCCATCCCGAGCTTTTCCACGGCTCGCCGTTCGAGAATCCTGACGCGGACGCCCCGCTCCCGGCCGATCTTCTTCGCCTCGGCTGCGATCCGCGACGGCGTCATCACGTTGGCCGGATGGTTGCAGAGGTCGCGCACGAAGGCCGTCGCTTCCGCGCTCGCGAGTCCGCGCCGGACCCCCTGCTGGATGTCTCGCAGCTTTCCGGCCTGCGGCTCCACGACCGTGAGGCGCTCCAGCGATTTGAGTCCGTCCTGGTCATTGCTCCGGTATGCGGTAAACTGGTAACTTCCCAGGATCGCCCCCTCCACCATGGCCTGGGCGGTCTCGATCGCGGATGTCTGCGGCAGCGGACCCAAAAGAGGGGCGGAGAAGGAGCGGGCCCCGGCCTGGCGGACCCGCTTGGCGACGGTCCCCAGGGCTTGCCGCACCGTATCCAGGCGCGCCTCCTTCTTTTTCCCAAGCCCGACCAGCAGCACGCGCTTGGCGGGAGTTTTTCCCTGGGTATGGATCAGGACCGTCTGGTTGCTCTTCCCCTGGAACTCCCCGCTCTTGATCACGTCCTTGAGCAGGCCGCGGAGGGCCTTGTCCACCTTCGCGGTCTCGCCCTGCAACGGCTCCCCTTCATAATGGCCGAGCACCAGAGCCTCGGCCCGTTCCGCTTCAATCCCGCCTTGCTTCACCTTCACGTCGATCTTCGTCATTCGGGTCTCCTTCTGAACAGCGAGCTGTCAGTTTTCAGCATTCAGTTCTCAGCAGGAATCCGGAAGCTGAAAGCCGAGGGCTGACCGCTGATGGCTTCTTGTCACACTCCCCTCATGTCGGGCGCCCAGACATACTTGTGCAGTTGCAATTGAAAGCGCACCGGCAGCCGGTCCGCCAGCACCCACTCGGCCAGTTGCCTGGGTTCCAGCTCGCCGAACACGGGACTAAACAGCACCGTGCAGCGCTCCGCCAGGTTGCAGGACTTCAGGATCTCGCGGGCCCATTCGTAATCCGCGCGATCCTTGATCACGAACTTCGCCTCGTCCTTGCCGGCCAACAAGGCCAGGTTCTCCCAGCGCATGCGATCCAGCATCCCGCTGCCGGGACATTTCACGTCCAGGATCACGTGGGCGCGCTTGTCCACCGGGGCGATGTCGAGCGCCCCGCTGGTCTCGACGAGCACGGTGTACTCCTCGTCGCACAGGCGCGCGATCAACACGAACGCCTCCGGCTGGTGCAAGGGCTCGCCGCCCGTCACCTCCACCAGCGAGCAGCCGAAGGCCTTGACCTTGGCCAGCACCTCCTCCAGCGTCATCTCGGTCCCGCCGGAAAAGGTATATTCGCTGTCGCACCAGGTGCAACGCAGGGGGCAGCCGGTCAGGCGCACGAACACGCAAGGCTGTCCCGCGTAGGACGACTCGCCTTGGATGCTATGGAAGATCTCGGTGATGCGCATAAGCAAATGCAGGTCGTAAAGTCATAAAGTCTGAAAGTCGTAAAGTCGAATCTCTGGACTTGATAGACTTTTCGACTTTGCGACGGTGTAGTCCCATTTTGCGATCCGTCGGCTTGCCCCTTGCTGTCCCGCCCCCTACGTGACGTCGTCCTCAACGAGCCATCGCTGCGCCTGTTCAGCGTCCAGGAACCACCGATAGTCAATGCCCCGGTTCCGCAGCACGTTCTCGAAAAAGCGGTCCGGGTAGGTAGCCTCCGCGCGGACGACACAGGCGACCTTGAGGTGACCAACCGGCAGGTCGGCACATCGAGCGCCCACGTCGTAATAGGACATGACGGGCAAGGCTTTTTCGTACGAGAGGGCGTCGAGCAACACTTTCGAGATTCCCCGGGCGCTGCATTCCTGCGCGATGCGTACCGCATTCGCGCACATCTGGTCGACGGAGTCGCAAGGAGGAAGCCTCACGCTCAGGTACCCGTCCTGTTCCTCGAACTCAGGGTCCGCATGCATGCCGGGTCTCCCTGCCCAGCGGCCTCACCGGTTGGCGTGTTAGGTCCATCGAACAATCGGCCAGCCTTGGCGGCGGGCGATCCGGGCCATGCCTCGGATCGGATTGACCACAAGCGGGTGGCCGACCGACTGCATGGCCTCCACGTCGCCCGGGCTGTCCCCATAGGCGTAGCTGGCTTTCAGATCAACCCCCGTCTCTCCGGCAAACGATTCGATCAAACGGCGCTTGCCCTCTCCGTAAGGACAGGGTGACGACAGGTGTCCGGTGTAGCGATCGCCGCGCCGTTCCGGTCTTGCCGCCAGGACCCGGTCCACCTTCAGATGGGCGGCCAGCGGCGCGATCAAAAAATCCAATGACCCCGTGATCAACACCAAACAATGGCCTGCACGGCGGTGCGACTCCAGCGCCGCCAAGCCGCCCGGCGACAGTCGGGGACAGATGAAGGTGCGCACGAAGGTCTCCGCCAGCGGTTCGATCTCATCCGCCCGCTTACCCTCCAGGTACAGCTTGCGTTCGCGCAGCGGGTGGATAGATAGGGGCGGCACCTGTTGCAGCAGATACCACAGGCTGCGGGCTGCCTCGCGCGACCCGACCAGCCCCTCCGCCCAGAGGTGGCGGAAGAAGCGTATTTCAATGGCGCGGCCGGGGATCAGCGTGTTGTCCACGTCGAAAAAGGCGGCCACCCGGCGGTCCGGATGGGCGGCCAGGTTCGATTTCTGTGACGGTGGAATCATGCACCCTCTGCGTGTCCTGCGCGATCATACCCAACAGCCTGTGGATTGACAAGCGGGTGGAGATTTATGGAAAGTCTGGGTATAATGCGTCCCGGCGCCGAAGTGGTGGAACTGGTAGACACGCACGTTTGAGGGGCGTGTGGGGAAACCCATGCGGGTTCGAGTCCCGCCTTCGGCACCATACCAAGCTTGCTAGTGCCG
>CAZKHY010000136.1:2992-8889 GCA_964552455.1 uncultured Nitrospira sp. | reverse complement strand
GGAAAACGGCCGCCCCAGGCTATGAAAGACATCCTCGCGGCCAAAGACCGCCGCTCCGCCGGCGTGACCGCTCCGGCGCACGGGCTCTATCTAGTGCGAGTGGATTACTAATGAGGCTCAGTTTGACATCACCCTAGTGAGAGGCTACCATCTCTGTGACCATGTGTGGTTCTTTCGGTAAGAGTGTGGCGTGAAGCTTCCCAATCGGGAAGAAGCCTATATTCCGCCTGCCAAACTGGAAGAGTACTTGTTGTCTGAAACACACTCTGTTGGCAGATTGAAGGCAAGCTTCTTGCGCGCCGTTGGCTTGACTTGAAAAATCCGGCTATGCTCAAGCGCCGCCTGATCGAGATTGCGCAGGCCGAGGATGTGACAGAAACCATCGCAACTCCTCACGGCATGAAATATGTCGTCGAAGGATCACTCCAAACACCGGCAGGGAGACTGGTGCAATTGCGAACCGTCTGGATCATCGAAACCGGTCAGACCAACCCGCGATTCGTGACTGCTTATCCTGCGGATTGAACTGGAGGAACAGCCTATGATTTCTGAATTAGAAACAACAGTGGTGCTCAGGCGTGACATTCCAGAATTTGGATTGAAGCAGGGCGACATCGGGACCGTCGTGCATTGTTACGCCGATGGGACAGCGTTCGAGGTCGAGTTCGTAACCGCCGAGGGCAAAACCGTAGCCCTCTTGACGCTCCAGCAGACTGACATTAGACCCATGAGCAGTAAAGAGATTCTGCATGCCAGGGAATTCATGCCGACATCGGCATAGATTCTGCCTAACATCGGCCCGGCAAGCACACAACAGCCATGGGAGTAAAGAACCCTGCCCTTCCGGGCAGGGCTTTCTGAATCAGGAGGATTCCTGTTCCTCCACTACGCTACGGGCTGCCATTCATCCCCGCTCTTCCAAGCGGGGCATTCTTGGCAGGTTTCGTAATTGATGCGGCGTTACGGGCAGGACCGGATCGTGCAGGAAACTGTAGCGCTGTTAGAGCACATCGAAATCTACCGGCTTCTCCAACGACATAAGCGCAAGGCCTCTGGCAAGCGCATTACCCTTGACGCGCTTCTGAAGGAACAGAACCTTTCTGTGTAACATTTTGGTGAACGGCGGGCCATTAATGATAGCTGGCGATATCGCGCGGCGCTCGCGGCCCGTCCGTTCCACCTAGAGTTAGAGCGCATTACACCCCGCCAAGGTCGCCCTTTCGGCTGAGTTCTGAAATCCCGTTGGAGAGATACTCGATCATTTCCGGGTCGTCCGTAGATATGGCGGCGACCCACATCTTGAACAGTGCAAACGCCACAGCGGCAGGCGGCTCCTTTGCTGCCGCTGCTTCCGCTTTCGTAAGAGACTCGATGTATCCGAGCCTTTCATTCTCCGGAAGCGCCTGGAACGCAGCGATGGTGCCGAATCGCTTCACGAACATGCTGTTCACGAGGTTGATGCTGTGTCCAACCGCGATTTGAGCAGCCGGAGGGGAGCGCCGGATGACATCCATTACGCGGTCGTAGTCTTTTCGAATTCCCTCTCTCGGGGATTCTCGACGTTTTCCAAATAGCCCGAACATTTTCTATGCGCTCTAACTATTAGGTATACTGCACACTACTATGCAGCATATCCCGTAATTCTTCAGGTTCCAGCAGAGCCAAAGCCTACTGCGAAGTCAGAGGGTTGTCAACTCTTCACCTTGCGCTCCCCCCCCGATAGACCTTGGGCCAAGAGTAGCCTTCGCTGGAGGAGCGGTGGCTTCACCGCGACGAGAACGGGGATCGGTTTACTAGCGACCGATCCCCGTTCCACTGTTTATTTTTCTCGGCTGGAAGGGATGGACACGGAGGCGCGGTAATCTGCTACTCAAACCAAGTGCGTCAGGGCAGTCGTCAGAGCGCCATCGCGACCGCACCGTGCTGATGTGCGTAGCGTGAGCATAGACGAGGCCCGACCGTCCAGACCTGGCGATACAGGCCTGGACGGATCGGAGAACCCACGCATTCTGATGTGGGGGATGGGGGGAGCCGCAGTCATGCTCTCGGTAGCTACAGCAGCTAGGTGCGCACGCGCCTAAGCGATGCGATCGCCCTGACGCACGCCTCTGCCCTTCGTCAGTCGAGTCTTGATCTATCCGGATTGAACGTAAGCGAACGGCTCTCTCGAACCCAGCGGCAGTATCACAGGCCGCGCTTCTTACGGACCTCGTCGATCGGAATGTCCCCGGTCTCCTTCGATCGATCGCCCAAAAAGGACGAGAGCTTCGCGCTGGCGCCCAACGCAGCGACCTCGCGGTCAAAATCATCCGCGTGCTCCAACACAAAGTCCTCCCCCGACACCGAGTGGATCAGAACCGCCTCGGATTTCGCAAGTGCCAGCACTTCGCTGAGCGAGTGCTGCCCTTTACTAAGATCGACGGTTTTCATAACTCGACCCTCTCTCATCTTATGAACAGGTCGTTGCGCACCTTGTGACCGACTGCCAGCACTCTTACCAGACCATCCGGTTTGATCTCATAGAAGACCCGGTAGTCCCCGATCCGCAACTCCCAAGGCGCCAGCGGATTCGGGCGAAGCTGCTTCCGTCTCTTGCTTGTGACATCCGCGTCAGCCTCCAAGAACTTCCCGATCCCGTCGAGGATGATCCTCCGTGCCCCAGCTTCATAGTAATCCAGGTCTTCATCGGCACTCGGCACAAACCGAACACTGAACTTCATGCCTTCACGTTACTATGCTGCGGCATAGGCGGCAAGCGTTGCGGTGTGCTTTCTCACTGCGCCGAACTAACCGTTTAGGACCTGACGATACCGTGCGGCCGGTGGACTGTCCCCGCCGTTACACGACTTGAAACGCCCGGCCCACCTGCTTGAACTCCGCCGTGTCCTGACGCTCCAACTTGGCTCGGACTTCCTCGAACCGCTTCACCGTCTCCTGGGAATACAGCCGCTCGCCGCAGTGCTGACAGACCTCGGCTTGCACCTTCATCACCGCCGTGTGGACGCCGCCGCGTAACAGCTTTTCCACTTCCTTCTCGACCAACTCATACCTGCACACGGGACAGTTCTCGAAGAACATCACCCACCCCGCGCTTCAACGTATTCACAACGAGTCGTGGGCTCAGGGATGGGGAGGTTATCTTCTTTTAACCCTTCAAGGTGAAGCTCAATCGCTTCACGGATCAGCCGCTCGACTTCCTCCACTGTGTCACCGACCGCAACACAGCCGGGCAAGTCCGGCACGTAGGCACCATAGTTGTCATTGGTCTTTTCAATGACGACCGCGTACTTCATGACGACCTCTTCGTCAATCCTGCTTGCTTGAAAATGCTATTCAACGTACCCGGCGGCACATCCTTTGACGGATGACCGGCGACCGTCACTCGTCCTGGCTTAACCGGATGTTTGAACTGGCGATGACTGCCTTTCGTGACCACTAAGAACCAGCCGTCAGATTCCAACAACGTGATCACCTCACGGACTTTCACGAATCACCATATGGACAGAAACACGCTGGCGTCAGTGATGCTCCTTTTCATCCAGCTTCTTGCGGAGTTCGATGATCTCTCGTTCGAGGGCTTCGAAGCGGTCGGCGATGGGGTCCGGAATGTTGATATGGTCCATGGTGGCCTCGGGCAGCCGCTCCCCTTCCATCTTGATGACCCGCGCCGGCACCCCGATCACGGTGGAATTGGCCGGGACGGACTTCAAGACGACGGAGTTGGCGCCGATCTTCACGTTGTCGCCGATTTTGATGCCGCCCAGAATCTTGGCGCCGGCCCCCACCACGACGTGATTGCCGAGAGTCGGGTGGCGCTTGCCGTGCTCCTTGCCGGTTCCACCCAGCGTCACCCCCTGGAACAGGGTCACATAGTCACCGATCTCGGCCGTCTCGCCGATCACCACCCCCATCCCGTGGTCGATGAAGAAGCCGGTCCCGATCTTGGCGGCCGGGTGGATTTCGATGCCCGTCAGCCACCGTGCGGCATAGGAGATTACTCGCGGCAGGACCGGCACGCCCATCTTTCTCAGGCGATGAGCGATGCGAAAGGCCAGCAAGGCGTGGAAGCCCGCATAGGTGAGGATGACTTCCAGCTTGCCGGTCGCAGCCGGGTCACGGTCGAAGACGGCTTGGAGGTCCTGTTTGATGGTTTTGAACATGTTCGTCGAAAGTCTATAAAGTCATAAAGTCTTCAAGTCCTTCATCGGGATAGAGTCTAGGCTACGATTCAGACGATAGATAACTTATGAAACCGGACAGGGCCTTAGACGCTTCTTCTGCCTTGGCTCTGAGGTCAGCAAACTGATCTGCAGAGAGGTATCCCAAGTCCAGCGCGACAAACAGTTGGCTGCGGACCTCCCCTGCTGAACCCTTGGCCATATAGAGAAACCGCTTCAACTCCTTGTCCGACTCTCTCTCGAAGCCCTCGGCAATGTTGGACATGACCGAGACAGACGCTCTCCTGATCTGATCGCGAAGCGCGTAATCTGTAGCAAACGGTCCTTTACCACTGGCTTGGTACACTGAGAGAACCAGATTCCTGGATAATTGCCATGCTTTGATCTCCTCGAACCGCTCTATCTTCGGCAAAGGGTTCCCTCCGCCGACTTGATGACTTTCTGACTTTACGACTTGCTGACTGCTTCGATCAAACAGATCGCCTGGGCCGCGATGGCCTCTTCCCGTCCGATGGCGTCGTCCAAACCTTCTCCGCTCTTGACCTTCACGTTCACCAGTTCCCGCTCGACTTTCAGCACTTCCGCGATCCGCGCCTGCATGGACGCCAGGTGGGGGCCCAGTCTGGGAGCCTGCGCGATGATCACCGTATCGAGGTTGACCAGGCGGTACCCTTTCCTCCCGAGCAAGCCCGACACCTCTTCCAGCAGAAGCAGGCTGGAGATGTTCTTGTACCGAGGGTCGGAACTGGGATAGTGCCTGCCCAAGTCCCCCTCCCCCATCGCCCCGAGCATGGCGTCGCAGACGGCATGGACGAGCGCATCCGCATCCGAGTGTCCCACCAACCCCTGGCTATGGGGAATCTCGATGCCGCCCAGAATCAGCTTGCGCCCGCTCCCCAATGGATGGATATCATACCCCAGCCCGACTCGCATGCGCTCCCCTTTCGTACGATGGAATGGTCAGAAAGTCGAAAGTCCGAAAGTCTGAAAGTCGAGACTTGAAGACTTTATGAACTTTGAGACTTTCCAACTTTTTGTCGCGCCTCCAGGATCGCCTCCCCGATATGCAGATCCTCCGGCCTGGTAATCTTGATGTTCTCCCCGCTGCCTTCCACGACGGCGACCGGATAGCCCAGCCGCTCCACCAGTTGCACGTCGTCGGTCCCGTGAAAGCCGTCCAGTTGGGCCTTGCGATGCGCCTCACGAAATACGGTGCAGCGAAAGGCCTGGGGGGTCTGTGCCAGCCAGAGCTGCCCTCGGTCCACCGTCTTTTCGATCAGCCCGTCCGCCCCGACTTGCTTGACCGTGTCCCGCATGGGGATCGCCACCACGGCCGCTCCGTGTTTGACCGCCGCCTCGATGACCCGCTCGATCATGTCCACCGTCAGGAAGGGCCGGACCGCATCGTGGACCAGGATGACGTCGGCCTCCTCGCCCACGGCCTCGAGCCCGTGGCGGACCGAGTCCTGCCTCTGCGCTCCTCCAGCAATGATGTTGGTGACTTTTTTGAAACCGTGCGGCGTGACGATCTCCCGGAGGCAGAACTCGCGGTCGGCCTCCGGGACGGCAAGAATGATTTCCGAAACGGAATCGGCGGCCTCCAGAGCCCGGAGGGAGTGAACGAGAATGGGCAAGCCCCCCAGCGTCAGAAACTGCTTGGGGACGTTGCCCCCCATGCGGAGCCCCCGCCCGGCGGCCGGGACGAGGGCGACGGTACGG
>CAZKHY010000136.1:0-2892 GCA_964552455.1 uncultured Nitrospira sp. | reverse complement strand
TATCCACGCGCGACTTGGAACTCCTCCTTTTCGGTCTCCTCCTTGAGGCGCGTGAAGATCATCCGCCCCGCCGTCGTTTGCAGCACGCTGGTCACGACGACGTCCACGTTTCGCCCGATGCAGCGCTTGGCGTTGTCCACGACGATCATGGTCCCGTCGTCCAGGTAGGCCACCCCCTGTCCGGCTTCCTTCCCTTCCTTGAGCACGAACACCCGGATGGTCTCGCCGGGCAGCACGACCGGGCGCAGGGCGTTGCACAATTCATTGATGTTCAGCACCCGGACGCCCTGCAGCTCCGCGACCTTGTTCAGGTTCAAATCGTTCGTGATCACCTTGGCCCCGACCTTCTTGGCCAGCACCACGATCTTGGAATCCACTTCCTTCACGTTGGGGAAGTCGTCGTCCACGATCCGGACGTCGATGTCCACCATCTTCTGGATCTTGTTCAGGATGTCCAGGCCCCGGCGGCCGCGCGCCCGCTTGAGGCTGTCCGAGGAATCGGCGATGTGCTGGAGCTCGTGCAGAATGAACTGGGGCACCAGGAACGTGCCCTCCAGAAAGCCGGTCTCGCAGAGGTCCGCCACGCGCCCGTCGATGATCACGCTGGTATCAAGAATCTTATTATTGCTGGCCACCACAGCGTGTTCCGCGTGCTTCACCGGCCCTGCGAACCGTTCCATTCCGAATTTGGACCCCAGCATGATGCCGAGGTAGGGCAGCCCCAGGAGAAACAGGAGCCCGCCGATATGGAACAGGAACGTCTCCACGTCGAAGACCGCGCTGCCGACCCATTCGACCAGTCCGGTCAGCACCAGCCCGATCGTCAGCCCGGCGGTCCCTCCGACGACGATGCCGAAAGAGGCCCGCTGCAGCCCGTATTCGGCGGCTAAAATGAGGCCCCCGGTTGCCGCTCCGATGATCAACCCCACCGCCAGCATCGGGCCGGTCGGCTCCTCGCTTCGGAGGAACAGAGCCACACCGGCTAAGGCACTCAGGAGCACGAAGATGGTTCGTCTCACCATATCTTCTTCACCCCCTTCGGCTTGCCATTATAGCACCCGCCTGCATAAAAGCCAGGCTTACGGTTTCAACGTCACAAAGGTGGTCCGCCCCTGACGCTTGATCAGCAGCAGGACCGCCTCGTCCTTGCCGACCTTCGAGGCCGCCTTTTCATAGGCTTTGAGGTTCGGCACCGGCTTCCGGTTCACTTCCAGGATCAGATCCCCTTCCTTGAGACCCGCTTCTTCGGCGACGCTGCCGGGCCTGATCTTCGTAATGACGATCCCCCGCTCACCCGCAGCCAGCCCCAGGCGGCCGGCCAGCTCGGCGGTCAACTCCCGCACGTCCAGATCGGAGAGGAGGCCGGAGGGCCTGACCGACTCGCTTCCTTCCTCGCTTCCGGCCTGAGCCACGTTCTTGGGCTGTTCCGCGATCGTCACTTCCACCGTGCGGGGGGTCTTGTCCCGGATGAACTTCAGGACCGCTTTCTTCCCCACCGAAGTCTGCGCCACGTGGTTGCGGAGCTGCGTGGGGTTTTCGACCGGCTTGCCGTCATACTCGACGATGACATCCCCCCGTTCGAGCCCCGCCTTCTTGGCCGGGCTGTTGTCCAGGACGTCGCTGACCAGCACGCCCTTGGGTTCCTCCAGGCCGAACTGGGCGGCCAATTCCGGGGACAGTTCCTGAATCGACACCCCCAGCCATCCCCGCACCACCTTCCCGCTCTTCACCAGTTGCTCCAGAATCGAGCGGGCCATGTTGCTGGGGACCGCGAAGCCGATCCCCATGTTGCCTCCGTTCTGGCTGAAGATGGCGGTGTTGATCCCGACCAGCTCGCCGCGCGCGTTCACCAGCGCTCCGCCCGAATTGCCGGGGTTGATGGCGGCGTCCGTCTGGATGAAATCCTCGTACTCCGCGATGCCCATGCTGGCCCGTCCGACCGCGCTGACGATGCCCAGGGTGACGGTCTGGGTCAGGCCGAACGGGTTCCCCACGGCCAAAACAAACTCTCCCACCTCCAGCTTGTCCGAATCCGACCAGGGAATCGTGTGCAGCCCTTCGGCTTCGACCTTCAACACCGCCAGGTCGGTCTTGGAATCGGTCCCGATCAGTTTGGCCTTGAACTCGCGCTTGTCGGAGAGGAACACCTTGATCTCGTCGGCCTTGCTGACGACGTGGTTGTTGGTGATGATCAGCCCGGTGGCATCCACGATCACGCCGGACCCCAGGCTCCGTTCTTTGCGTTCCCGCGGGGCTTCGAACCGTCGAAAAAACTCCTCCCCGAAAAACCGCCGGAAAAAGGGGTCGTCGAAGGGCATGGCGTGCGGGCCTTCGCCTCCCTTGCCGGTCCGCGTCGTGAAGATATTGACCACGGCCGGCGTGACCGCCTTGGCGACCTGCACGAAGTTCCGGTCGCTGCCGAGGCCGGCCGCTGGAGGCGGAGCGGCCGCCGGCTCCTGCTTGAGCGGCGTCTCCGGCACGGCATGGCCGAACGGGAGCCAGCCCAGATCCGAGGCCACGACGACGCCGATCACGATCCCGATCCCCACCAGCACGAGGCCGACGAACAAGGATGATCGCCGGCGAGTCTTGGACTTCAACGAGTCATATCCGCTCATCACGTATTTCTCACAATCGCCGTCACAAGCTGACAAGCTAACAGGCTGACAAGCGGCACCTAGACCGGAGCAACTTCCTCTCTGTTCACTTGTCAGCTTGCATGCTTGTCAACTTGTCAGCTCTTTTCAATCTGCTACCGAATCTCCCCCGCATAGATGCCCATGATCGTGTGGAGAAACTTGATGGCGTCCGATTTGGGCCGCTGGAAGGAGTTGCGTCCGATGATGGACCCGAAGCCGCCCCCGTCCCGGATGGCACGGGCCTCCTCGAACA
>CAZKHY010000135.1:0-9011 GCA_964552455.1 uncultured Nitrospira sp. | reverse complement strand
ATTCAGCAGGAAGGAAGCGCCCGCTTATTTCCCAAACATCTCCTTGAGCTTCTTTTTTTCCGCCTCGTCCAGTTGATTGAACTGTTGTTTGGCCCGTTCTTTTTGTTCCGCCGACAGGCCCTCAAATTGTTTCTTGGCCGAGGACTTATCCTTGATCATCTTTTTCAGCTCCCCCTTTTCCTCGGCATTCAACTGCGAGGGATTGTCCATCGCTTTGAAGGCCAGGGAGGCCTTGCGCATCATACCCTCCAGCCCTTGGGTCGCCAGCGCGATCCCTATCGCGATGATGCCGGAGACCAGGGTTATGGCGCCCATGAATTTCCAATTCTGTCGGAACGCGCCGGGGCGCCTCATCGGGCTCATAGGACCTCCGGTAGATTGGCAAAAGTCTATGAAGAACCTTGGGAGAAGTCAAGAAGTTTCCTGTCTTGCGGATCTACCGAGCTGCCCCGATCGTGACCGTCAGCGCGCCGTCCATTGCAGCCAGATCCGGGAGAGGTTCTTCCGTTCAGCGGCGATCGGAGCGGCCTCCAGGCGAACCGGCCGCAACAAGCTTTCCCGCGCGAAGTGGACCTGCATGGCCAAGGACGACAGAGAAGCCGTGATCCAGACCGCCCCCTGCCGATCCGTTCGATAGAGTTGACCGCCGCTCCCCTCATAAGCAGCCAGCACCTCGGCCGCCGGATGACCGTAGGGGTTATGCCTTCCGACCGAGATCACCGCCACCTCAGGCCGAACCCGCCTGATCCACGCTTCATCCAGCGAGCTTCGCGCCCCATGGTGGGGAACTTTCAGGACCCGCACGTCGGCCGCCGCGCCTCGTTCGTTCAGGTGTCTGAGTGCGTCGGCCTCGACGTCCGCGGTAAAGAGAAACGTCTGCGGGCCACAGTCCAACCTCGTCACCACAGAGAGGTTGTTCAAGAGGCTGCCGCTTCTGGTGCCTGTCCCTTCTTCCAATCCATTTGCCGTCGCGCCGCCATCACCTCCGCCCGAATGCCTCGTCCCCCCGGGCGGGTTCAGCACGAAAAGGCGGCAGGGACCGGCAGCCGCGATCATCTGCCCCTCCTCTGCCACCGATTCCGTCAACCCTTGCGTCTGCATCGCGTCCCTCAGACGCTGATAAAAGGACTCCCTTCTTCCAATTCCGTTACCCCAATAGCGACCGACCTCAAACGAACGGAGAATCCAAGCGAGCCCGCCGACGTGATCGAGTTGCGGATGCGTACCGACCACGTGATCGAGCCGTTGGATCCCCCTATCCCAAAGGTAGGGCCCGACCACCGCTCGTCCCATGTCCAGCGTCTCGTAGGAGGTGCCGGCATCGATCAGAACGGTCTGGCCGTCCGGCAGCTCGATCACACAGGCATCCCCCTGCCCCACATCCAGGAACGTCACGCGCAGCGTGTCGCCGTCCGATGCGGGACGCGGTGACCATCCCCACCACCCGACCATCAACGCGACGCCCGCAAGACAGGCGCGCCTGAGCCAACGACCCCGCTCGGAGCCGGCTGCGGCGACAAGGAGCATCGCATAGAACACCCCGATCGCAAGAAGCGTCGGCGACGCCACGTGCCACTCGGCCCCAGGCACGCGGGCGAGTCGCTGCACCAAGCCGACCAGCAAATCGAGCAGGAACTGATTGAGCGCCCCGGCCGGCAGAGATTCCGAGCCCGTCAGCAGGACCCCCAGGGCGGAACCCAACCCGAGCGGCACCAATACGAGGCCGGCCAGTGGCACCACGAGCAGGTTGGCGAGCAATCCAAGCCAAGCGATCTGGTTGAAGTGGTACGCCACGAGGGGAATGGTCGCCACCGTGACTCCCCCCGTAATCCAGCCGTACAGCCACAGCCAGGCCCGCAGGCGCAGCCCAACCGGCTCAGGAGTCGTGCATTCGGGCACGCTTCCGTCGTTGGCCCGGGCATGCCGCAGCACCAACGCAATGGCGAGCACCGAGCAGTAGGAGAGTTGGAAGGACATATCGAACAGGGCACGGGGATCGTGCAGCAGGATGATCAGGGCGGCACCGGCCAAGGCCAGCAGCACCTGCTCCTCCCGCCCCAGCCACACGGCGAGCAGGAAGATCAAAATCATGACCAACGATCGGACCGTGGCGACTTCCGCCCCGGCAAGCAGCGTGTAGAAGATCACGGGTATCGTCGTGGCAACAGCCGCCAAGCGAGTCGCCGTCACACGACGCGAGAGGGACTGCAGCCAGTTTGCTGGAAGCTGCCGGCACGTTTGCTTGATCAGGAAAAACGAGAGAAACGCGATCAGCCCCAAGTGAGAACCCGAAATAGAGAGGATATGGACCGTGCCGGTCGCCATAAACGCGTCCCGCACGTCAGGCGCGAGATAGCCTGGCTGCCCGATGATCATGCCGAGATAGACACCCAGAGCCGGCCCGCTCAGGGTCGCCAGCGCCGCCCTTCCGATCCGTTCGCGCCATCCGTCGATGACTCGCCAAGGGCCCCAGCGCAGCGACTCCAAGGCAGATCCAAGCACCGCGACCTGTCCCGGTCCGGAAAGAGCCGCCAGGGCATCGATGCCCTGGCGGCGGAGGTGGGCTTCGTAGTCAAATTCTCCCGGATTCGACGTTCCGGATGGGGAGCGCAACCGAGCCGTCAGGGCAATGACATCTCCCTGGCCCAGGATCAGATCCGGGTCTCGCCAGGTCAGGCGCAGCCGCCCTGTAGCGGATCGCGCCGACGGCCCTTCGCCCAGCTGCATGACGGACAGGACCAGCACCATGCGGGCCGGCGCATGCCTGACCGGCTCCACAACTCGACCCGTCACTCTGATCGGACCATGTCCCGCAATTTCGTCAAGGCGGGACCCGCCCACCGTCCAGGTATAAGCGGTCCAGTAGAAAACCCCGAACAGGAGGGCTCCATAGAGGACCATCCCCTGACGAACCGAAACCCGTCCCAATCGCTCGAGACCGGCCAGCCCAACCCCTGTGACGACGAAAAGAACGAACAAGAGGCACGGCAGGTAGGGAAGGAATGAACCGAGCACCAGCCCGACAAGAAAGGCACCGGTAAGGGAGAGGAGCATAGAAACCGATAGAAACCGTGAAGCGCAAGGCATGAAACGCGAGGCGTGAGCGGCTAGGAGTGCGGAAATTGTTTCCTGATGCCTGACGTTTTACATCTCACGCCTCACGGTCACGACCCCAGACAGGCCCGAACGGCCTTGGACAGGTCATCGGCGACCGACCTGATCAGGACAGCCTGCTGCCCCTCCACCATGATCCGGATCAAGGGCTCCGTTCCGGAGTAGCGGACGAGCACGCGGCCGGTCCCGTTCAGTTTGGCTTCTCCGTTCCGGATTGCCTGCTGCACGGTGGGAAGGCCGGCCAGATCCGGCTTTTCCTTGACCTGGATGCTGAGGAGCACCTGCGGCACCGCCGTCATGCAGCGGGCCAGATCGGACAGAGACCGCCCGGTTCGCTTCATCAGGGCCAAGATCTGCAAACCAGAAATCAGCCCATCCCCGGTGGTGTTGTGGTCCAGGAAAATCAAATGTCCGGACTGCTCGCCCCCGAAGTTATAGCCCTCCGAGACCATCCGTTCCAGCAGATACCGGTCCCCGACCGCGGTTCGAACCAGCGTGATCCCGGCTTTCGAGAGCGCGAGTTCCAAGCCGAAGTTGCTCATCACGGTCCCGACCACGGTCTGCCGCTTCAACTGTCCCCGCTCATGCAGGTCAAGCGCCAGCATCGCCATCGCATGGTCGCCATCCACCAGACGGCCCTCCTCGCACACGAAGACGGCCCGATCGGCATCCCCGTCGTGAGCGATGCCCAGGTGGGCGCGGTGGTCCCGCACTGCCTGCTGCAGCCGCTCCGGATGGACCGCCCCGCACCCGGCGTTGATGTTGGTCCCGTCCGGCTCGTCGCCGATCACCCACACGGTCGCCCCCAATTCCCGCAGAACTTTCGGGGAGACCTTGTAGGCCGCGCCGTGGGCGCAGTCCACGACGACCCGCATCCCCTGAAAGTCCATGTCCTTGGGCAGGGACCGCTTCACGAACTCGATATACCGCCCCTCCGCATCATCGACCCGGAAGGCCTTGCCGACCTCGTCGGCGGTCGGCCGCAGGTGTTCGATCTCATTCGACGTGATCAGCGCCTCGATCCTCGCTTCCAGCTCATCGGGCAGCTTGAACCCGTCGCTGGAAAAAAACTTGATGCCGTTATCCTGGTAGGGATTGTGGGAAGCGGAGATCATCACCCCCGCATCGGCCCTGAGGCTCCTGGTCAGAAAGGCGATGGCCGGGGTCGGCATGGGCCCCACCAACAGGACATCCACCCCCATCGAACAGATCCCGGACGTGAGCGCCGACTCCAGCATATAGCCGGACAGGCGCGTGTCCTTGCCGATGACGATCTGGTGCCGGCCGGCGCGCCGCTTGAACAGATGCGCCGCGGCCCGTCCCAGCTTCATCGCCGTCTCGCTGGTCATCGGCTCGAGGTTCGCCACTCCGCGCACGCCGTCGGTTCCGAACAGTTTTCTCATTGCGCTTCACACCTCACGTTTCACACCTCGTGTGTTCGGATGGCCGTCACCATCTTCACCACGTCGCGCATCGGGCCCACGTCATGGACCCGCAGCACCCGCGCCCCTTGCAGCACCGCCACGGCCACGGCCGCTGCCGTTCCCATCATCCGTTCACCGACCGGACGTCCCAGCACCTGTTCGATGAAAGCCTTACGGGACACCCCCACCAGCACCGGACGTCCCAGGGCCACCAACTGGTCGAGTTCCGCCAGCAACGTCAGGTTGTGGGAGAGATTCTTGCCGAAGCCGATGCCGGGGTCAAGCAGGATCTGCTCTTGATCAATGCCGGCTGAACAGGCCGCCTCCATCCGCTCGATGAAAAACCGCCTGACGTCCTGCACCACGTTCTCGTACCGGGGCGCCTGCTGCATCGTCCCGGGCCGGCCCTGCATGTGCATCAGGACAAGTCCGGCCCCCGCTTCGGCGATCACTTCCCCCATCCGGGGATCAAACCGGAGCGCGCTGATGTCGTTGATGATGTGCGCGCCGGCCTCGAGTGCCAGCCTGGCAACAACGGCTTTGGTGGTGTCAATCGAGACCGGAACGGTCGTCCGACGACAGACTTCCTTCACAACCGGGATCAGGCGGCGGATCTCCTCCTCTTGATCCACCGGCTCCGAGCCCGGCCGGGAGGATTCCGCCCCGATGTCGATCAGATCCGCGCCCTGCTCGATCATGGCACAGGCGTGCGCGACCGCCGCGGACGGCTCGATGTAGCGCCCCCCGTCAGAAAACGAATCGGGCGTCACGTTGAGGACCCCCATGAGCAGGGGGGCCTCCAAGGAAATCTGCCGCCCTTTGGCTCTCAGCACCGGTGCCCTGGATATCTGCGAAGTGCGCATGGGAGTCTTCACGAACGCTCGACGACGACGCGGAGGGCTGGTTGGGAGATCACGCGGAGACACGGTCCGGCTCAGGAATCAATCGATGGAAGGCTGGCGGCTCGATCGAGCGGCACCGCCGAACGACCCGTCTCAGGCCGGTGCGGTCTGGGGAAGCGAGCCTTGCTGGACGATCATGTCGATTTCGGGCGAATCGAGCACTTCCTTTTCGAGCAGCGCCTCGGCAAGCGCCTTGAGGGTGCCCATGTGCTCGGTGAGCATCCGCTTGGTCCGCTCGTAGTTCTCGGTCACCAGCCGCTTGACCTCGTGATCGATCTCGAGCGCCACCTGCTCGCTGAAATCACGGCGCGTGGCGATTTCCCGCCCGAGGAAAATCTCCTCGTCCTTCTTGCCGAAGGTCAAGGGCCCCAGCTTCTCGCTCATGCCCCACTCGCAGACCATTTTCCGCGCCAGGTCAGTGGCCCGCTCCAGATCGTTCCCCGCTCCCGTGGTGATGTGGTGCAGGACCAGTTCCTCCGCGACCCGCCCGCCCAGCAGGATGGCCAGCGTGTTGTAGAGGAACTCCTTGGAGTAGTTGTGGCGATCATCGGTCGGCAGTTGCATCGTCATCCCGAGCGCGCGGCCTCGGGGGATGATCGTGACCTTGTGGACCGGATCGGTGCCCGGCAGCAGCTTCGCCATCAGCGCGTGCCCCGCTTCATGGTAGGCAGTGGTCCGTTTTTCGTCGTCGCTCAGGATCAGGCTCTTCCGCTCGACGCCCATGAGGACCTTGTCCTTCGCCATTTCGAAATCCGCGAACTCGACGGCCTTCTTGTTCTGCCGAGCCGCCCACAGGGCCGCTTCGTTGACCAGGTTTTCCAGATCGGCGCCGGAGAACCCGGGGGTGCCGCGCGCGATCTTCTCCAGCTCCACGTCCGGCGCGACCGGCACCTTCTTCGTATGCACCTTGAGGATTTCCGTCCGGCCCCGCAGGTCAGGCCGGTTGACCACGATCTGGCGGTCGAACCGGCCGGGACGCAGAAGCGCCGGATCCAGCACATCCGGCCGATTGGTCGCCGCGATCAGAATCACTCCCTCGGTGGTGTCGAACCCGTCCATTTCGACCAGCAACTGGTTGAGGGTCTGCTCGCGCTCATCGTGCCCGCCCCCCAGACCGGCGCCGCGCAACCGGCCGACGGCGTCGATCTCGTCGATGAAAATGATGCAAGGAGCGTGTTTCTTGCCTTGCTCGAAAAGGTCGCGGACGCGCGAGGCTCCGACCCCCACGAACATTTCCACAAAATCGGAGCCGCTGATGCTGAAGAACGGCACGCCGGCCTCCCCGGCGATGGCTTTCGCCAGCAAGGTCTTGCCGGTTCCGGGAGGCCCGACGATCAGGACCCCCTTCGGAATCCGTCCGCCCAGCTTCTGAAACTTGCGCGGGTCCTTCAAGAACTCGATGATCTCCGCCACTTCCTCCTTGGCCTCATCGATCCCGGCCACGTCGGAAAACGTGATCTTCTTCCGTTCCTCGGTCAGCAAGCGCGCCCGGCTCTTCCCGAAGGAGAGCGCCTTGTTGCCGCCGATCTGCATCTGGCGCATGAGGAAAAACCAAAGCCCCAGGAACAGAATGAAGGGCCCCCAGGTCACGAGGAAAGTGATGTACCAGGGGTTCTCGTCGGGCGGCTTGGCTTCGATCTGCACGTTGCGTTCCCGCAGCACCTTCACCAGTTCCGGATACTCGGCCGAGTAGGTCCGGATGCGGGTCCCGTCCTTGAGGATCGCGCTGATATGGTTGGCCTTGATGATGACCTTGGTGATCTCCCCCTTGTCCAACTGGGCCATGAAGTCGCTGAAGATCACGTCTTCTTCGGGAGCATGGGTGGGAACACTGAACAGATTGAACAGGAGGATCATGAACAGACCCACCACCACCCAGAACAGCAGATTTTTAACCCGAGAATTCATCCACCATCCTCCTCAGCCCTGATGAAGCCGGGAACCGGAGCAAAACGATCGTAAACTATAGCACAGATTCCAGAACCCTGACAACAGCGGATCAGAACCCCTGCCCTTCGTCATCGACCGTATCCAGCACCGCCAGGTAGGGAAGGTTGCGATACTTCTGCTGGTAATCCAGCCCGTACCCCACCACGTACTTGTTGGGGATCTGGAACCCGACGTACTGGACCGTCACATCCACCTTCCGGCGCTCCGGTTTGCTCAGCAATGCGCAGACGCGAATGGATTTCGGCTTGCGCTTGGAGAGCGCGTTGGTCAGGTACTGGACGGTCAGGCCCGAATCCACGATATCCTCGACCAGCAGCACATCCCGTCCGGCGATGTCTTCCGTGAGGTCCGTCACCATCTTGACTTTCCCGGACGTTTTGGACTTCGATCCGTAGCTGGTCACGACCAGAAAATCCACCCGCAGCGGAAGCCTGATCGCGCGGGCCAAGTCCGCGTAAAACGCGTAGGCTCCCTTCAGAATCCCCACGAGAATGAGGTCTTTCTCAGCGTAATCGGCGGTGATCTGCCGGCCGAGCTCTTTGATGCGCGTGCGCATCTCCTCCTGGGTTACGATCGGCCGTCCAAAGATTCGCTCCATGATGAGCCAGCTCCTCCATACCAACCTTCGGTTGAACCGCCGCGTTCGATCAAATCGCGGCGGATAGTTACTTTGCCTCCAGTAGGCTTAGATTCCTACAATCCCGATGGGTCGCCCTGTTGATCATCCAACAATTCCACAGTCAACGTTCGGGTCGTCCCGGCCTCAGCCAGGAAGCGGTGATCGGCCCGGCAGCCTCCGACCCACATGATCCCTTCCGGCGCCACCAGCAAGGGCACTGTGGCCCGCTCATGCCGCGGCAACTTGATATCCGCAAAATAGTCCTGAAGTTTTTTCCTCCGTCCCTTCATCCCGGCCGGATGGAAAAAATCGCCCGCCTTCCAGGCACGAACCAGCAGCGGCACGGTGACTTTGTCCGCATCAAAAACCGCAATCCGTCCCGTCGCGGCAGGAACGGAGCCGGCCGGAAGCGGACCGCCCGGACCGGCCTGGATCACCTGGCCGGTGAGGGGCCAGCGAAGCGCGGCAGGGACAGCAAGGGGGAACTCGACCGATGAATCTCCTTTCCCCATCGCCGGGCCTTTCGGAAGATTCGGGCCTCCTTCTACGAAAGGGCGGAATCGAACCCAGCCATAGGCTCGTTCGATGGCAACCCCTTGCACGGAGACCGCGGAACCGGACTGTCCCCGCGCCACAAGATCGAGCACGGCAGCCACGGCCCTGAACGTCGGCCCCTGCGTCACCCCGCCGGTCCGGCGGATCACGGTCCGGACCATCCGCCGCTGCAGCGCCAAGGGCAGGGCCAGGAGGCCGGCCCGGTCCACCAGCAGCGTTCGCCCCTCCCGACGGGACAGGTGAGCCAACTGCTCCGACACCCATTGATCGAGACAACGATCCTCTTCGCGGAGGATCTCGGCCTGCCTCGTGAGCACGTGGACGATCGACGGATTGTAGCGCTTCAGCACGGGCAGGAGTTCGTGGCGGACCCGATTCCTCAAATAGAGGGGCTTGGCATTGCTCGAGTCGATGCGATGAGTCAGCCCCCGCTCCTCAAGATAGTCC
>CAZKHY010000134.1:1628-9309 GCA_964552455.1 uncultured Nitrospira sp. | reverse complement strand
CGCGTTGCTCAGCTCCGCCTCCTGAAGATTCGCATAGCGCAGGTTGGCGTTCTGGAAACCGGCCCCGCGCAGGTCGGCCTTGACCAGGTTGGCTCCTTCCAGGTTGGCTTTGGCCAGATTGGCTCGTTCGAGATCGGCGTCAGCGAGGTGGGCCTCTTCCAGCACCGCGTTGCGCAAGTCCGCCGCCCCGAGCCTGGCCCGGGACAGGACCGCTTGCGGCAGCGTGGCCTCGCGCAGATCGGCGCCGCGCAGATCCGCCTTGAACAGAATGGCCATGCCCAGATTGGCCCCGCGCAGATCGGCCTTGCCGAGGTCGGCCCCTTCCAGGTTCGCCCTGGCCATGCCCGCTCCTTGCAGAGTCGCCTCGCGCAGGTTCGCGTTGGAGAAATCGGCTTCGGACAGCATGGCTCCCTGCAGGTTGGCCTTGAAGAGGATCGTATCCCTGAGGATGGCGGAAAACAGATCGGCGCCGAGGAGCGTGGCTCCTTCCACACTGGCCCCTGCGAGGTTGGCGCCCTTGAGGCTGGCCTTGGAGAGATTGGCCTTGCCCAGGTGCGCCTTGCGAAGATCGGCATCGATCAGCTCGGCCCCGGACAAGTCGGCTTGCTGCAGGTTGGCCGCATAGAGATGCGCGTCCCCCAGGCTGGCTTCCCGCAGGTCCGCCCCCTGCAGGTCCGCTCCGTACAAATGGATGCCTTCCAGATTCGCGCCGCGCAAATTGGCCTTCGTCAGGATGGCCCCGAACAAGGCCGCTTCCGCCAACGTGGACTCCTGCAGGTTGGCCTTGACCAGGTTGGCCTTGCGGAGATCGGCGTCGGTGAGATCGGCCCCCGACAAGTTCGCCTTTTGCAGGTTGGCCCCGTAGAGGTCCGCTTCGGTCAGCGTCGCATCCCGCAGGTCCACCTCCCGTAGGTCCGCCCCGGACAAATCCACTCGCTCCAGGTTTGCCTCCCGCAGATGTGCCCCCTTCAGGTTGGCCCGGCAGAGGTTCGCTCTCTTCCCTTTCGGGTCGAGGGTATCTTCCAGCCATCGGGCATGGGCCTCGAGTATCTGCGCCAGGGCTTTCTGGGTCGGCTGCCTGCCGCGGAACTCGCCGGTGCAGGCCGCCTCGGTGTCGGAAGGAGAACGGACGGACGACTCGTCAGCGGCCCCCGCGGGACAGGACAGGCCCAGGATCGCGACAAGACAGAACCCGGTCGTTGCCGGCCAGCTCTTTTTCAGTTCCACGCGTTGCCTCCTTCGCCCGACAGCCTGACGGTCTAACAGATTAACCGCGCTCCTCGCCCCACCGTAAGCGGGTACGACTCAACTCCGGGCCATGACTCCTACGACGGCTGGAAGGACAGCACCTCGATGCGAACCTTGCCTACAATATCGACAAGGGGCATGAGGTCGGCCGGGCGCTCGCCCTCGAGCAGTTTGATGTGGGTGGCGTCCACGCCGATCTGGCCGAACGTCGGATCAACGGGCAGCCATCCGCCGTTCACGTAGCTCTCGGCCCACGTATGGTAGAGGAAGCCGCCCAGCTCCTGCGAGTATACCAGCCCGTTCGTCACCTTCGTAGGAATTCCGCGGCTCCGCGCAAAGGCCGCGTAGAGCAGCGTCAAGCCCTGACATTCGGCCTTGCGTCCCTTCAGCACGTCGAGCGACGAGAACACGTCCACCGGCTGCTGCGCGATTTCCCGCTGGAGCCAGTCCACGAGGCTCCTGATTTGGGCCACCTGATCGGAGCCGGCGCCCACGATGTCCTGCGCGGTGCTCCGGATGAGCTGGTGCTGGCTGTCGATCGCGGCCGTCGGTTGCAGGTAGGGCGTCAGCTCCGTTTGCGGGGTGTCGGGAAGCAGACCGGTCGCGGGAGGCTCGACGGAAGAGATGAGACACTCGATCGTTTCTACTTTCTGTTGATCTCGCCCGCACTGCTGCAAGCGATCCGAAGGCATGGCGAACGTCTCGGGCAGTCCTTGGAGGGCGACGCGCAGCGTCCTGACCTTGCGCGGGTGCGGCAGCGGAACGGTCGTGCGCACCCGGCTGAACTCCACCAGCACGTCGCGCTTGTTCAGGCTGGCCTGGGCCAGATAGGCCTTGGCTTGCTGCTCGCCCTCCAGCGTGGAAATCAGGAGGCCGTGCCAGGCCATCTCCAGGACCGGCTCGCCCCGCTCGTTGAGCCAGGTGGTGGCTTCCTGGCCGTCCATCGTGGTGACGATTTGAAAGGCTCGTCCGGCATAGAGGTCGCTCTCCTGGTAGGCTTCGATGGATTGCGACACCAAGGCCAACTGCTGGCGCTGGCCGTCGTAGACTTGATAGGCATACTGCTTCCCCACCTCGAGGCCCGTCAAGGCCGGGTACAGAGCCAGGGCGCTGGTGGGATAGAGGGCTTCGGCGAGGGGGACCGTCTCCCGGCTGGTTTGGCCTCCCGCCTCTCGCTCCACCAGCAACCGACCCTGCTCGACCTTGCCCGACAGTTTCAGGATCGATCCGTCCAGGTCATACTCGTGGGCGAACCGCTCGAGGCGGAGATCATCGGACACCCAGTCCCGCGACTTCAGCGTCACCCGTTTGCTCAGTCCGAGGAAGTGGAAGGCCAGGAGCGCCTCGGAGCGCAGCTCGAACCGGCCTCCTGCCTTGCCGGGAGGGACGAGGGCCAGATGGGTCAGCCCGATCTTCTCGCCGTTGAAGATGACGCCGGTCCAGTACTCGCGATAGGGCCAGGCCTGCAAGCTGTAGCGCGGAGGCGGTTGCGGGGGCGCCGGGGCCTCGCGGAAATACCATCTGGCGCAGCCGGCGGTCGGAAGCAGGCAGAGCAGGAGCAGCCATGCGGCGCGCAGGAATCGTTTCCTGCCTCCCGTGACTATCGATGCGATGGTTTGCAGACCGGCACCTCGGCCGGCACCTCGATGGATCGGCATGGGGTGAGCAAGAGCCTCCCTTGGAGTCGAGCATACGCGCGGGGGGATGCCGGAGCAAGCCCGAGGCGGCTCAGCCGTTCCTCCTTCTTCTCCTTCGCCTTGGTCTGTGATAGAACTACACAAGGGTGAGAGAGCCCTGGAGCGCCAGTGATCGACAGGAAGAAGGACCAGTCCCGATGACCAGTCCCGAGTCGTCCGCCGCAGGCAATTTCATCCGCGAGATCGTCGCGCAGGACGTGCAATCCGGCAAGCACGAGCGCGTCGTGACCCGCTTTCCCCCGGAGCCCAACGGCTACCTGCACATCGGCCACGCCAAATCCATCTGCCTGAATTTCGGGATCGCCCAGGAATTCCACGGCATCTGCCACCTGCGGTTGGACGATACGAACCCGACCAAGGAAGAAGTGGAATATGTGGAGGCGATCCAGGCCGACGTGCGCTGGCTGGGATTCGATTGGGGCGACAAGATGTTCTACGCCTCGGACTACTTCGAGCGGCTCTACCAGTTCGCCCGGCACCTGATTCAAAAGGGCAAGGCCTACGTGGACAGCTTGAGCGCCGACGAGATGCGCGCCTACCGGGGCACCCTGACGGAAGCGGGCAGGGAGAGTCCCTACCGGACCCGCTCCGTCGAGGAGAACCTGGACCTGTTCGCCCGCATGAGGGCCGGGGAATTTCCGGACGGGACCCACGTGCTGCGGGCCAAGATCGACATGGCTTCACCCAACATCAATCTGCGGGACCCGGCCCTCTACCGCATCCGGCACGCGACCCATCACCGGACCGGCACCCAGTGGTGCCTCTACCCGACCTACGACTATGCCCATCCCCTCTCGGACGCCATCGAGGGCATCACCCATTCCATCTGCACCTTGGAATTCGAGGACCATCGTCCCCTCTACGATTGGGTGGTCGAGCAGGCGGACGCGCCCTGCCATCCGCGGCAGATCGAGTTCGCGCGCCTCAACCTCAACTACACGGTCATGAGCAAGCGGAAGCTGCTGGATTTGGTCGAGAAGGGCCACGTGGCCGGCTGGGACGACCCCCGGCTCCCGACCCTCAAGGGCTTGCGGCGGCGGGGATACACGCCCGAGGCGATCCGAGCCTTCTGCGAGCACATCGGCGTGGCGAAGCGGGACGGGGTGGTCGAGATGGCGCTGCTCGAACACTTCATCCGCGAAGATTTGAACCGCCGCGCGTGGCGCGTGATGGGCGTGCTGCGGCCGCTCAAGGTGATCATCGACAACTATCCGGATGGAAAGATCGAGCAGTTGGACGCCGTGAACAATCCGGAGGACCAGAGCGCCGGTACCAGGACAGTGCCCTTCTCCCGCGTGGTCTACATCGACCGGGACGATTTCCGCGAGGTCCCGCCGAAAAAATTCTACCGCCTGGCGCCGGGTCAGGAGGTCCGGCTCCGCTACGCCTACATCGTCAAATGCGTGGGGGTGGTGAAGGATGAGCGCACCGGCGAGGTGGTCGCGCTGCACTGCACCTACGATCCGGACACGCGCAGCGGGGCATCCCAAGAAGGCCGCAAAGTGAAAGGCACGATCCACTGGGTCTCGGCGGCCCACGCGCTGCCGGCGGAAGTGCGCCTGTACGAGTCCCTCTTCGTGAAGGCCGATCCCGGCGACGTCCCGGAGGGGCAGGACTACACGGCCAACCTCAACCCGAATTCATTGGAGCGCTTGCCCGGCTGTCTGGTGGAACCGAGCCTGGCCGGCGCGCCGCCCGGCAGCCGGTACCAGTTCGAGCGGCAGGGGTACTTCTGCGTCGATCCCGATTCGTCCGCCGACAAGCTGGTCTTCAACCGGACGGTCCCGCTTCGCGACTCCTGGGCCAAGATCGAGAAAGCCCAGCAAGAAGGGTAAGAATACCGCTCCTCCCCCTCAAGAATTCCAGCAATCTGCCGATACGTGGGACAGATGGCAATCCCAGGCCTTTCACCTGAAAGAGGAGAGGGCGCAGGCCCTCGTCCGACCCATGTTGAAAACCAGCAACGATGCCATGTACAAGCTGCTCCGGGAGGGCTGCATCAAGGAGTTCAACGTCAAGAAGGCGACGGGCGAGAAATGCGACCTGACCGATTGCGACCTCCGGACCGCCGACCTGCGCGGCCTGGATGCAACCGGGCTGGATTTCAGCGGCTGCTACTTTCGCCAGGCCGATCTGCGCGGGGTCGATTTCAGCCAGAGCAACCTGGAGGGAGCCAGCATCAACACCGCCAAAGTGTCCGGCGCCTACTTCCCCAAGGAGCTGACGGCCGAGGAGATCACCTTGTCCCTCCTGCACGGCACACGCATGCGCTATACGAAATAGCGCCGCTCACTCTTCGTGACCTTCCGGCTTCCACCATTGCCAGGCCAGCCAGCCCCACATGCTCACCATCCCGACCCAGCCGGCTTTGGCCACCACACGAGCGATCGCGGTATCGAAGGGTAGGACTCCCCAGTGGGTGAAGATGTCCGTCCAGTCGTGCTCACCGCCGCCGACCAGCGGCAAGACCTGCGCGCGGGCGTCGGCCATGTAGCGGGCGATGTTCAGGAAGTTCTCGAACAGCCAGATGCCCGCCACCGCGCAGCCGACCGGCTCCCGCTGCCGCCAGAAGGCCAGGACCGCGACCGCCGGAAAGACCAACTGCCCGATCGTCCCGCCGTAGAGCCCCAGCGTCTGGCCGAAGAGACCGAAGATCGGATGTCCCGCTTCATGGAATGCCAGGTTGACGTGGTCCAGAAAGATGAACCCGTCCTCATCCGTTTTCAACAGATAGACCAGGCCGGCAAACCCCAGCGTCGTCACGGCCAGGTGCCAGGGCGACACCTCCTTCCACGGCTGCTTGCGGATCTGAGCGAGGAACTCCGGCATGATTCTCTCTGCCACGTGAACGAGAAGCCTCTCAGGTTTGACCCGGAGCGTTGATCAGTGCACCGAGAAGGGGATTGGGGCGAAGGTCACGGCGAAGATCGCCAGCGCCGCCCAGCCCACCCAGATCCTCGTGCGGCCCAGATCCGCTTCCGGGTCAAGCACGGGCGGATGGGCCAGGCCCAGGATCCCCGCCATCCCGGCCCAGAGAAACCACCCGGGCCAGCCCAGGAATCCCAGCACCAGGAGGATGGGCAGCATCGCCAGAGCGATCGTCCGCTGCCGACCTCCCCAGAGCGCGTAGGCCACGTGGCCTCCGTCCAGTTGGCCGATGGGAATGAGGTTGAGCGAGGTCACGAAGAGCCCGAACCAAGCCGCGAACCCGACCGGGTGGAGCAAGACATCGTAGCCCTCCGGGACCGGGCCCAACACGAGCCAGGAGACGAATTGCAGCAACAGCGGCTCCCCCAGGTGCAAGCCGTAGGTATTGTCCACCTGCACCACCTGGGACAGACGCAAGCCGAAGACCAGGGCCACCACCGCCACCGCAAAGCCGGCGATCGGACCGGCCACGCCGATATCGAACAGCGCTTTCCGGCTCAGGATCGGCCCGCGTATGCGGATGATGGCGCCGAAGGTGCCGATGAAATGCGGCGGCCCTGGAATGAAGAGCGGCAAGGAGGCGGGCACACGGTGAATGCGCGAGAGAATAAAATGCCCCAGCTCATGCGTGACCAGGATCGCCAGCAACGTGCCGGCAAAAGGCAGACCGTTGACCAGGGAGGCCGGTTCGGTGATCAAGAACTCGAAGGCTCCCTGCATCGGCCTGCTCCTGGTCGCATAGGCTCCGGCCCAGAGGGTCGTGAGCACCGTGGTCAGGAAGAGACCGATCGGCAGGACATAATCCGAAAAATGCCGCCGTTCCGGCGGCTCCTCCGCCATCGCGGAGACATACTGCAGCGGAACGTTCTCCCCAACCCGCGGATCGCCGAACGCATGGGGGAATCGATCCTCATTCATCGCGCTTCTCCGGCACGGTCATGAGGCCTCCCCGACGAACGGATTGTGTTCCAACTCCTCGCTCACGGTCGTGGCAGGTCCATGGCCCGGCAGGAGCAGGGTCTCTTTCGGCAGCATCACGACGCGCCGGCGGACCGAGTCCAGATGAACCGGGTAGAGCGACAGGGGATTGGCCCGGCCGATCGAACCGGCGAAAAGCGTATCCCCCACGAAGCAGATTTCGCGATGGTCCTGCGCCGTCCGATAACAGATGCCGCCCGGCGTATGGCCCGGCGTCGTCAGGCAGCGGACTTTCAGCCCGCCGACCTGGATCACAAGCCCGTCGTCCGTCTTGGCCAGCAACTCCCGCGGCGGCCGCCAGTCCAGCAAGGCTTGGTCATCCTTGCCCAGATAGACGGGCACCCGCCAATGTTGCAGGATCACATCCAACCCGCCGGCATGATCGGCATGGCCGTGCGTCAGACAGACCCCGACGAGTGTGAGTTTCCTCCGATCCAGGACTTCCAGCATCGCCTCCGCATGATAGGCCGTGTCGATGAAAAGGGCTTTGCCTGAGTCATGCAGCACGTAGCCCTTGACTGCATAGCCTCCGATAGACCCGTGAACGGTCTCCAGACAACCCATCGTCTCCTGAACCGACGCAGGCACCCAACCTTCGACAATCCTCGCCAGCGGCTCGGCTCTGAGTCGCAACGCCCTGGCAAGAGCTTCGACTTCCGGCCTCGTCGGCGCCCGCCCGCCCCGTTCGAGGACCGTGATGTCACCGGGAGGAAGACCAGTCATCCTGGCCACAGAAGCCACGTCGAGCCCTTGCCCCGTCCGGGCCTTCTTCACGATGTCGCAGAAGTCGTCTTCGAGCGGCATAATTCAAAGAGCTGATGGCTGATGGC
>CAZKHY010000134.1:0-1528 GCA_964552455.1 uncultured Nitrospira sp. | reverse complement strand
GCTGATGGCTGATGGCGTATAGCGAATGGCGAGAAGCGAGTCGCAAGTTCCCTCAGGCCATATGCTATCAGCCATACGCTATAAGCTCTTCCTCCATGCTTCGACCATGACTGGGTCCACGTCCACCAGAGTCACCGACCGGAGCGAATTGGGCTTGAAGGCTTTGATCGCTTGGACCATCAAGGCCGCCGCGTCCGCATGAGCCACCCCGCCGACCCCCGTGCCCATGCCCGGAATCGCCAGAGATTCGAAGCTTCGCTCATCAGCCAAGGTCAGGGCCGCCCTCGTCGCCTTCGCCACGTTCTGCGGATCGATTTTTAGGGCCGGTCTCGACATCGTCGGCGCATGGATGATCCCGGCGAATTTGGTCCTTCCGCCGGAAGTCAGCACCGCGCTGCCGACCGGAATCGGTGCAAGCTTCCGTGCTTCCTCTTCGACTTCAACGCCCGCCGCCCGCTTGATCGCCCCGGCCACACCTCCGCCCATGATCCCCAGGCTATTCGCCGCATTCACGATCACCCGGGCCTCGGTTTCGAGGATGCTCCCCTGCATGACGGTGATCTGAAGATGTTTCCCGTAGTCCAACAATCGGCCCTTTCGATGTGTCATTATTTTTCTGAAGGATGCCCTAACCAGTCCTCTAGTGTCAGGCCAGAAATATGTTCAAAGTCTCTCGTATTATGCGTGACCAGAGTGGCGGCATGGGCAAGCGTTATTGCAGCGATCCAGGCATCGGTTTCTCCGGTCGGTCTGCCACGCTTACGGAGATCGGCCTTGAGCTTTCCGAACCGGCGAGCTGCCGATAGATCAAAATCTATGACCGGCATGATGCCCCATAGTTGTTCGAGCTTGCCGAGATTCTCCTCGGCTCGCACAGACGAGGAGGCACCGTAATAGAGTTCAGCAGCGACCAGAGCAGGAATGGCTAGTTCAGAGTGGTGAGCCGCCATGCGTTGAGCGATGCCGGCATGGCCATTCAGGTAGGCCACAACGATGTTGGTATCCAGGAAAATCAGATACGGACCTCACGCTCCTTATGAGCACGACGCTCCTGAGCGATCCGTTCAAAGATCGCCGTAAGCGAGGAGTCGTTCTTCCAGGCGCCGCATAGATCGAGAATCTGCTTCCGTCGCTCCTCGTCAGAAATCGGAAGCTGTTCAATGGAAATCAGAACGGGTACCCCATCAGGCAAAGACAGCGCCTTTTCTAATTGAATGCTTTTCCCCTGTACCTTTCCTTGAACCTTCTCCATCTCGATTACCTCCGGCCAGACTCACGTGGCAGCCCCAGGATTTGGCGTCGTGCCTCAGACCACCTCCACTTTTCCTGATCCCAGTTCTTTCAACCGCCGCGCGATCTCGACGCCCTAGGCCGCCTCCGCATCTTCGTCTGTTTCCTCGTCCAGGCTCCCGATAAGCCGGCCCGCCAATGCCGCTCGTGCTTGCGGCGGCAACTGGAGGGCTTCTGCGAGTAGCTGTTCAGCCTTTGGTCTTATAAAGACCTCCTTGCCGAACGATTCTAGCACACC
>CAZKHY010000133.1:0-9567 GCA_964552455.1 uncultured Nitrospira sp. | reverse complement strand
TTGCGCCATGGCGCTGCCCTCACCGTGCATCCGCTCCATCCGAGCCTCTGTAGAGGTAGGGTACAGGACAGGCACACCGGCATCCTTCCAGTCATCCTGTCTCACCCCCGTCGTTGTGCTGTTCATTGTAAAGTCAAATGAATGAGACACCTACAAGACCTCCGGTTGTATTCACACCAGACAATGAGCCTTATCTGGGGCGTGAAACGGTATACGCATTTGATAATCTCATTGTCGCCTGCCTGCAGTTGAACTCGGCTATTGCTCCCCGGACTCACCTCATCAAGAAGAATGATTTGCAGTGGGCGGCATGCCAGATCATTCCTCAAGGTATAAATATCGCCTTGTCAATCCGGGAACTTGTGAGACAGGGCTATCTGTTCGGAGCTTTAGTTCTGCTTCGTGGTTTAGCGGAACGACGTGTGATCATCCTGTACCCACACGAAAATCCCGATAAGGTTGAGATCTGGAATCGTGGCTGGAAGCATGGCGAACGGCCCAGCCTAGCTGCGATGCTAAACACCATAGGAGGAACTGCGTGGCCAGGCGTTGAACCCGAAGTCACTCGTCAATTGAACAGCATTGTGCACGGCGATCCTGACAGCGCTCAATTCAGTCTCGTTCGAATGGGAAGAGGTGGCGTTGGTCATGGAGTCTCAAAGAATCTGGACGATCCAAACCTGTGCGACAAAGTGTGCATGGAGGCAGCCGCATGGTTGTCAGTATTGCTGGGCATGATGCAGGCAGTGTTTCCTGACGAAAAAGCAACCTAACCCGGCGTTGCAGCAAGTTGTGTTCCATTCCCTCAGCGATTACGGCAACAGCCCTCGCCAGGCCTTTGGAATTATTACAACATAGATGGTAAAGGGCTGGGCTGCTTGAGCGAGCATCAGAGGCGTTTTGTGCTCCGATGTTGCCGAACCGGCGCGGCCCGCCGCAGGCGGGTGGCGAGCACTGTTTGAAGTCTCGTTCGAGCGTAGATCGGGACGAGACAAGTTGCGCAGCCAAGCAGAGGCGAGGCTTACAGCGGACCAAAACGCCTCTGGCCATTAGCGAAAGCGGTCCAACCCTTCAACAAGCTCCTAGTTGCTTCCTCAGCCGGCCCCAGAGAGCGGTGCCCACGTAGCCGCAGCCGCCGGTCAGGGTCGTGAGCGCCATGAGCCGGTAGACCTGTCCCTTCGGCATTTTCACAGTCACGGAAGGGTCCAGCCAATCGGGCGAGGAAGCCACACGCTGAAGCGTCGCGCCGGCAAACAGGATCGGCCACATGCAGGCGAGACGGAGCCGCAACTCCCGCCTCGGGACGGCCATCGTATAGAGCCAGCCCTGATCCAGGTGATCCAGTGCGACCCGCACCAGCTTGTTCAGCAGCGGCTTCGCTGAAGACAGCCTGTCCTTGTTCAGCAAATCCTTCGGCTCGAGCCCGACCTCCCTGAGAAGCGCCTCCGGAATGTAACAGCGGCCGCGTTGAAGGTCGCGGGCCAGGTCCTTGAGAATGTTGGTGAGCTGGAGCCCTTTGCCGAACCGGACCCCCACCTCGGCCATCTCGACCTGGTTCCAGCGAGCCAGGGACGGAAGATGAGCGCAGACCATGGCAGTCCAGAACTCCCCCACGCACCCGGCGACGTAGTAGGTATAGAGATCCAGGTCGGCCATGGTCGGAAGCGCCGCGAGCCGATCGCCCGGGAACATGGTCAGATCCATCTCCATGCCCTTGGTCAGAGTGCCCATCAGCCTGCGGATCCGTTCCCGATCCTCCGGGGGGAATTCTTGGAAAAGCCGGAAGCATTGTTCCAACTGCTCCAGAAGCCTGCGCTCGGCCTGGTCGGTCTGCCGCGGGGTCAGCGCGGCCTGGATGCCCCGCACGGCATTCCAATCGATCAGGTCGCCGGCAAACTGGTCCCTGAATTGGTTGAGGTACCGGAGCCGGCTGCCCCGGTCGATCAGATCCGTATCCGCAATCGTATCGGCCGCACGTGCAAAGAGGTAGGCCAGCCCGAGCTGGTTCCGGACGGCACGAGGCACGACCTGCAAGGTCAGATAAAAGGATCGGGACACCCGCCGGAGCAGGTCGGTGAGCAGCACGTGGCTGGTCCGGGTTCGCGCAGCATCCGTCACTAGCGGACTTCCAGGCGGCCTTCCATGCCCTTTTCCCTGTGACTCTTGAAAAAGAGCAATTGCTTGTCGCAATAGAAAGTGAACAGACCGGGTTGCTGAGGGGTGAAACGAACCATGAGGCTCTTGCCGGCCCCCACATCCTGCTCCACGGCGAGGCCGGCCGTTGGCTCCTTCAGGATGAAGTTGTGCGGCGTGATCGTCGTGACGCTGGTGAGAGTCAGCTCAACCGGTTTGCCGGCACGAACGATCAGATGGTTGGGACTATAGGAATAGCTGTCCAGGATGATCGTACCGCGCTGCACGCCGTCTTCGCCGATGGTCAACTCAACCGGCTCCCCCGCCGAGACCAGCCCCGCTCCTCCCGCCAGCGCGGCCAATCCAAGCAGCAGCAAACAGGAGAGCCAGCCTGGTTTCGGCTGAACGCAGAGGGAATGATCCATGATCGCGCTCGCTTGCACGGACATTCTTCTATCAGAAGCGGCAAACCCCGTCAATCAAAGGAACCTTGCAAAGGGGCCTTGCCACCTTGACGACGGGCAAACAGGGATTATCTCTTGCCCAACTGTGTCGATGACCTTGGGGAGAGATGATTTTCCATCCCCGAGGGCTGTATAATGGATGCTGCATCTGGTGGGAATCGCGTGCAACTACGTGCAGGGTCAAGAGGTTCAAGTAGGCTTGTCCCAGCGGAGTGGGACGGCGATCGCGGTGTTTCTCCGCGGGCACAAGTTCGATAAAACGATACAGGGCCCGCGGTTCAAACGAAGTTTGGTTGGTACTTCACTGGAGGCAAAGTAACTATCCGCCGCGATTTGATCGAACGCGGCGGCTCAACCGAAGGTTGGTATGGAGGGAGCTCAATGAAGTGGCTTAAAGGAATCGGGTTGCTGCTGATCGCCAACGTGCTGATCTTCGTGACCCTTTCGATCACGTTCCACGTGCTGGTGAATTTCGTCCTGCCCGCCTTCGGGATCGACATCCGCGGAGCGGTCAATCAGCAGGACCTGCTCTGGGCCCTGGTGATCGGGTTCGGCGGCGCCTTCATGAGCCTGGCCTTCTCCAAACAGATGGCCCGGTCGATGCTGAACTGCGAGCAGATCATGCAGCCGCGAACCCACGCCGAGCAGGTGATCTACGGGGCGGTGCAGGAAATCGCCCAGCGCCTGCGCATCCAGATGCCGGAGGTCTGGGTCTACGAAGCCGAGGATCCCAACGCTTTCGCGACGGGGCCCAGCAAGAACAACTCCATGGTGGCCGTGTCCACCGGCCTGCTCAACCATCTGAACGAACAGGAAGTGAAGGCGGTGCTGGCGCACGAGATGGGCCACGTCTATAACGGCGACATGTTCACCACCACGGTGCTGGCCGGCCTGATGAACACGTTCGTCTACTTCATCACCCGGTGGGTTTACCGGAACCTGGCGGAACGGAATGAGGCGCTTGCCTTCGGCATGTACTTCCTCCTGCAAATCGTCCTCTCGTTCCTGGCCATGATTCCGATCAGTTGGTTCTCCCGTCGTCGGGAATTTGCGGCCGACGCCTTCTCCGCCAAGGTCTACGGGCGGGATGCCATGATCTCGGCGCTCCAGGCGATCGACCGCTGGATCAACCGGGCCCAGGTCGAATACAGCACCCAGGATGCCCTGGCGACCATGAAGATCTCCGGCAAGTCCAGCGGCTTCCTCCATCTGTTCGCCACCCATCCGCCGATCGAGGAACGGGTGGCCGCCCTCCGAAGGCTGTAAGGGAAATCCCGCATGGAACAGGCTCGACGGTTCGGTTCAATCGTCCTGACCCTGGGCCTCATGGCCGGCTGCAACCCAGGATACTCCCTGGCAGAGACACCGGATGGCTCAGGATCGGTCGGGAAGGAGGGCCCTCGCCTGATGGCGCTGCAAACCGGATCGGTCTACGCATTCACCTTGAACGACATCGACGGGGAACCCGTTTCGCTCGGGCAGTATCGCGGGAAAGTTCTGCTGCTGGTGAACACCGCCAGCTTCTGCGGAAACACCCCGCAATATGGCGACTTGCAGACCATGTACGAACGGTACCGGGCGAAGGGGTTCGAGGTTCTGGCGTTCCCCGCCAACAATTTCGGCCAGCAGGAACCGGGCAGCAACGAAGAGATCAAGAGCTTCTGTTATACCAAGTACAGCCTGACGTTCCCGCTTTTCAGCAAGATCAGCGTGAAGGGCTCGGACCAGCATCCCCTCTACCGCTACCTGACCGAACAGAGTCCGTTCCCCGGCGAAGTCGAGTGGAATTTCCAGAAGTATCTGGTGGACCGGAACGGCACCGTGGTCGCCCGCTACCATCACCGCACGAAACCGCTCTCCGGCGAGATCGTCCAGGGCATCGAGCGGGAACTGGCCAAGAAATAGCTCTCGGCCGTCAGCGATCAGCTTTCAAGCAAGGCCAAAAGCTGACTGCTGATGGCTGAGCGCTAGGTCTTTTTGATGAAGCTGATGTGGTCCCGATACTGCTGGATCGCGGCGGCGAGCGCCTTGCCGCCCAGCGGAATGTTGGCTTCAAGCGTCGCTTCGATCGCTTCGTCGTCGATCACGACCTCATAGCGGTCCTGCACGTTGGTCAGGATCATGCCCTTGCCGACATCCCTCGGCATGAAGATTTCCTTCCACACTTCTTTTTCAACCAGGCAGACATCCTTGAAGCGCTCATAGAGAAGCGCGAGCTTCTCCGGATCCGTCACGTTCATTCGTCTAAATTCTCCCTCATGCTTTGCGCCTAACGCTTCACGGTTCAGTGCTCGTGCCCGCAGGCGCCTTCTCCGCCTCCCCCGTCAGACAGACCGGAGGGGGCCGGAACGCCCGTGATGTTGAGCGGGGTCGGATCAGGCGAGGAGGTCCCGACGGCCCCAGAACGGGCGGCAAACGAGGAGAAGACTCTCCGGATGGATGCCCCGCAATCACGGCAGGTCGTCAGGACCGGATCGGCCAGGTGCTGAAAGTATTCCTTTCGACGGCTGCAGGGGGGCTGCCGTCGGCACTGCTCCGCCAGGTATTCATAGATAGGCATATCCTCTCCCGCTTTCGCCAGGGGGAAGCTGACACCGCCACCATCTGAGGGAGGCTTACTTCTGAACAGCGGTACCGGCCGGCGTGACTTGATCGACGATCTTGAACCGCATCGTCCCGACCTGATTCACCGCATGGAAGGACTGTTGCCCTTCCGGGCTTATGTAAATTTTCACGAGATAGGACCCCTTGGTCCAGCCGCCGGACGGCTTTTTCAGTTCCAGGAATCCCTGTTTCTCATGCCACGGAACGAACAGCGAATCCTGCCCGACCGGCTGGTCGGAGACCTTGCCGCCCTCGTCTTCCAGATACCAGCGTGCGCTGAAGGTGGCCGGGTCCTCCAGGGGGGGCACTTCGAAGACGATATAGACCGCGGCCGTGTCCGGCGTAAAGGTCGAGGTCCCCGGCTCCACGGGCTTGATCCGCGGGTCCTGCGTATACCAGCCAGACCGGCCGAAGCTGTCCCACTCCACCTCATAGCCCTTCGCCATCTCGATCCAGGTGAACAAGGTCTGCGGACGGCCGCGCTTCTGTTGATCCAGCGAAGGCAGCGCGGTGGGATCGATCTCCGTCACCGCCTGTTCCTTGGGGGCCAGGAGGTCTCGCGCCCCCGTTTCCCCGACCACAGCCAGCGAGATGAACAGGAGCAGGAGAACCAACCCGGCAGTTCCGCCACGACTCATGGTCCTCGATCTCACGGTGCAGCGGTCCATAGTGCACCTCCGCGTCTCGGACATCCGCACACCTGTCCTTCCACGCTCCAGATCTTAGAAAATAGCCTACTGCATGAGAAGGCGGCAATGCAACTCAGGACCAAGAGGGCACGAGGCGCCCCGCCTCTGGTATAATGCGTCTGGTGCGAAAATCAAGCGGTGGAGATTCCGGCCGGACGGCGCCCACCATCGTGATCGTCATTCCACGCCCCGTGAGAACTGGACAACGAGCGTGACAACCGGCGTGGCAGCGTGCGAAGAAGCACGAGAGCGGAGCCGTCGCTATGGAATACGCGACGGCGGCTGGTTTGCCGTGATGCAGGGCGGAGGGGAAAACTACCTCTCGGCTTTTGCGTTGCTCCTGCACGCGACCGCGTTTCAGATCGGTCTCCTGTCGGCCTTGCCCCAACTGGTCGGAACCTGGACCCAACTGCTCTCGGTCAAGGTCCTGAACCGGATGCCCCATCGAAAGGCGATCATCCTGGCGGGAGCGGCCGGCCAGACCCTGTTGTGGCTGCCCCTCTTGGCCCTGCCCCTCCTGTACCCGGCCCAGGGGCCCTGGCTGCTGATCGCCTGCGCGGTCCTGTATTTCGGGATGGGGCACTTCGTCATTCCGGCCTGGAACAGCCTGATCACCGATCTGGTCGATGCCGACAAGCGAGGGGTCTACTTCGCCCGCCGGGCGAAGGTCATGGCCGTGACGAGCTTCACCGCCCTCTGCAGCGCCGGGCTGATCCTCAACTGGGCCGAAACCTGGAACCGCCGCTGGGCCGGATTCGCCTGCATCTTCCTGTTGGCAGCCGCCGCGCGCGCGGTCTCGGCCCGTTACCTCGCCCGCCTCGACGAAGCCGCCGTCCCGGCCACGCGGGAAGCCGAATTCCGCCTCCTCGGTTTTCTGCGCCACGCGGGCAGCGGCAACCTCAAGAATTTTCTACTGTTCTCGGGGCTCATGCACGCCTGCGTGCTGATCGCCGGGCCTTACTTCGTCATTTACATGCTGCGGGACCTCCACTTTACCTACCTCCAATACGCCATCTGGCTGGCCACCGGCATCCTCGGCCAGTTTCTGACCCTCAACCGGTGGGGCCGCATCGGCGACCGCTTCGGGAACAAGAAAGTCTTGCTCGTCACCGGCCTGACCGTGCCGTTCCTGCCGATGCTGTACCTCTTCAGCACGAATTTCTATTTCATCATCTTCATCAATTTCCTGGGCGGGATCATCTGGGCGGGGCTGTCGCTGGGACTGCAGAACTACGTGTTCGACTCGGTGCGGGCGGAAGACCGTGCCAAGGGCGTGGCGGTGTGGAACAGCGTCAACGCCGCGGGGTGGTTCGCGGGGGCCATGTTCGGAGGATGGCTGACAACCGTGGCTCCCTCGGAAGTCTCACTCCCGGGTCTGGAGCTCAAGCTGGCCTCCAACCTCCCGGTCATCTTCTTTCTCTCAGGAGCACTCCGGCTTGCGGTGTCCTTGGCCCTGCTGAGAACGTTCGGCGAAACCCGCTCCGTCGAACCGATCTCGCACCGCGAGCTGTTCTCGGAACTCCCCTTGGTGAAGCCCCTGAATGAAGCCTTGAGCGGCAGGCCCGGCCGGCAGGAGCGGTAAGGGCGAATCCAAGTCCGGCCGCCGGCGTACCTTCACAGGATGGTCGGATCGGAACAGGACAGAGGAGCCGTCACCGTGCGGGGGCATCGGCCTCCTTGCCGCGGCCCTGCTCTTCTTGCTTCATCTTGTCGAAAAACCGGTCGGAATCGCTGTAAATCTCTTTCTTGCTCGGGGACGGCGGGGGCTCCGACGCGCAGCCTGCAACCGACAGACCGCTCACCAGCACGGCCGCTGCAACCATCCCGACGACACGTCTGGTTGACTTCCGGTACCGCTCCACCGCTGCGTTCCGTCCGCTCATGCTCATGATCACCCCTCCATACCGAGCTTGCTAGTACCGCCCGCTTCGATCAACTGCGGGCGGATAGTTCTTTTGCCCCCAGTAAAAATATCAACCGAGCTTGCTTGAACCGCCCCCTTCATAACCAAGCTTCGCTTGAACCCGGCGCTTCGCTCACATGTGCCGGGAGAAGTTTTTTGCCTATTCCTTTTGCCGCAAGCGAGCTTCGATTCGATGACATGTTTGGCGCCTGCCAGCCCATTATGCAGGAGAATGTCACGACTTGCCAACCACGTCACGAGGCTTGTCGCTCAAGCAATTAGGGAAATCAATTGACAAGTACGCGCTGTCCTGTGTAACGTGGCCCTCGTGCAGGGCCTCCTTTGAAATTTCACAGGACTAGCCCGCTCGAAGGAGGCTCTTGATGTTTCAGACCCGTCCCTGGACCACAAGCACCTTCATTGCTCTCGTCCTGCTCTACGCCGCGACCGGTTTCGCCGCTGACTTAACGACTCCTGAGGGCGTGCTGCGGATGCTGGTCCAGGCCAACGTGGACAAGGATTTCGCCACGATTTCCAAATTCATGGCGCACGACGATGACATCATCAGCTACACCATTGAAGGGCGCAAATACGTTGGCTGGGCGGACTTCGCCAAAGACATGAAGGACGAATTCGACGCGGCCGCGCGCCTGGAGATCCCCATCACGCAGTTGAAGGTCTGGACGCGCGGCGAGACCGCCTGGTTCGTCATGGAACTGGATTATGTCCGCTACCTCGGTAGCGGCAAAGAAGAGGTCCGGATGGTCCTGCCGCTGCGCGAGACCGGGGTCATGGAACGGCGCAGCGGCCAATGGACGCTGGTGACGTTTCACGAATCCTTCCGGAGCGATGCCGTCATCATGCCGAGCAGTAATCAGGCCTTTCCAGCCCTGAAGTAAGAAGGCACCTTTCGCTGAACGATTGTCCGGAGGATGATACGAAAACGTTCTCGCCCAGTTCAGGTTCGTCTTTGGTGAGCTTGCTCGCGGTCTGCATTCTGCTGTTGTTGCCAGCCCTCCCGGCTTCGGCACAGCCTCCCGCGCCCCCGCCCGATTATCCCCAATCGCTCGAAAAAGACCTCAAGAAGCTGCTGGAAGCTCAGGCCCAGGACTCCTCCGACCCCCGGCTGCTCATTCAACTGGCCGGCCTCTATCTGGAGATGGGCGAAGAGCTCTATACGGAGAAAGCCCCCAAGCTCGCCGCCTTCGATGAAGGCGCACGGATGGCCAAGCGGGCCCTGGAACTGGACGAGAACAATGCGGAAGCCCACTACCTCTATGCAGCCAACCTGGGCAGCGCGGCGGACACCAAGGGAGTGGCGGCTTCGCTCCTGGCGCTGGATGAGATCAAGTCTCACGCCAGGCGGGCCCTGGAGCTGCAAAAGGACCATGTGGCGGCGCTGCACATGGCAGGCATGATGCTGGAAGAGTTGCCCCAGTTCATGGGCGGCAACCGGGCCGTGGCTTTGGACTATCTCAAACGAGCCGTGACCCTCGACCCGAACTACTCACACGGCCGGCTGGATCTGGCCAAGATGTACCTGAAACGCCGGGACCCAGAGTCAGCCAAACGGGAGTTGCAGGCCATCCTGAACATGGAGAACCCGAGCGACGCCTACGCCTGGGCACGCCGGTATCGTCCCGAGGCCGAACGACTGCTGGTCTCATTGAAACCGGCAGAGACCGCCGGGCCGGGAGCCAGATAGACAGGCTCAACCGATTCCGCGACCGCCAACAGAAAGAGAGATCCCATAGTATGAAGCGGCTAGCCCTCG
>CAZKHY010000132.1:5615-9698 GCA_964552455.1 uncultured Nitrospira sp. | reverse complement strand
ACCTTCGGGGCGATGTCCGTAAACTTGATGCCCATGCCGGGAGAGGCCGTGTACTGATCCTTCTGGGGACAGATCCAGGCCACCGTTCCCCTGGCTTCCAGCCATTCCGTGGGGCGATCCGGAAGCGCAAACACCAGCGCGAGGTTGGTCCCCTGCGGCGGCGGAGTCTTGCTCTCGATGAACAGCCCGCCGCCCCCGAGCCCGGAAGCCTGCCCCTCGATCTGCGCGCCGCCGGACGTTCGGTACCGCACCCGGAACAGCAACGACACGCGCGGGTAAGCTCGTGCTTCGGTGACGCGGGCTTTTTCGCTGGACGCCCTGATGCAGTCGATGACGGCTTTCCAGGGAACCGTGCCCAGGCTCTCCCCCTCCGGACCGACCAGCGAGACGGTCTCCCGCTCGCGATCCACTTCGAGTGATTGCCCCTCGTGCCCCTTGGTCAGGACGACCGGCAACTTCACGCGCGGCTCCTCCCGTTCCCTCTTCTTCATGGCCGATAGTATAGCGCAGAACGCCGTCTTGCCAAAGCAGAACCGCAAAATGAACGGGGCGGCCCACCATCTGGCCGGCCGCCCCGTTCCGCTGAAAAACCCGTCGTTCGTCATCCGATACCGGATGACGGATGACTTCTTCAGCTCCGCTACGCGCTCTTCATCTCCTTGTCCTGTTCATAGAGCCGGATCGGTTGGCTCTTGCCGTGAATCACTTCCTCGGTGATCACGACTTCCTTGATCTGCTTCTGGGAGGGCACGTCGTACATCACCTCCAACATGACCTCTTCCAGAATCGCCCGCAGCCCGCGGGCGCCGGTCTTCTGCTGGTACGCCTTCCGCGCGATCGCCCCCAGAGCGCCCTCGGTGAATTTGAGCTTCACCTTTTCGAAGGACATCAGCTTCTCGTACTGTTTGGTGAGCGCGTTGCGCGGTTCGGTCAGGATGCGGATCAGCGCCTTCTCGTCTAATTCTTCCAGGGTCGCGACCACCGGCAGGCGCCCGACGAACTCCGGGATCAGCCCGTACTTCAGCAGGTCCTCCGGCTGCACCTGCGCCAGCAGCTCGCCCAGGCGGCTCTCGTTCTTGCCCCGCACGTCCGCGCCGAACCCCATCGACTTCTTGTTCAGCCGCTGCTCGACGATGGATTCCAGGCCGACGAAGGCGCCGCCGCAGATGAACAGGATGTTGCTCGTGTCCACCTGGATGAACTCCTGGTGGGGATGCTTGCGGCCACCCTGGGGCGGGACGTTGGCCACCGTGCCTTCGATCAGCTTGAGCAGCGCCTGCTGCACCCCCTCGCCGGACACGTCGCGGGTGATGGAGGGGCTGTCGCTCTTGCGGCTGATCTTGTCGATCTCGTCGATGTAGACGATGCCCCGCTCGGCCCGCTCGACGTCGTAGTCGGAGGCCTGCAGGAGCTTGAGGATGATGTTCTCCACATCCTCGCCGACGTAACCCGCCTCGGTCAGCGTGGTCGCGTCCGCGAGCGTAAAGGGCACGTCCAGGTAGCGGGCCAGGGTCTGGGCCAGCAGGGTCTTGCCCGTACCGGTCGGCCCGATCATGAGGATGTTGCCCTTCTGGAGCTCGACCTCGTCCACTTCGCTGGCCGAGATCCGCTTATAGTGGTTGTGGACGGCGACCGACAGGATTTTCTTCGCGCGATCCTGGCCGATGACGTACTGATCCAGGTGGTGCTTGATCTCGGCCGGCTTGCGCAGCTTGGAGCAGATCTCCTCCTTCGCTTCCTCCCAGTCCTCCGCGATGATGTCGTTGCAGAGGTTCACGCATTCATCGCAGATGTAGACGGTGGGACCGGCGATCAGCTTGCGGACCTCATCCCGACTCTTGCCGCAAAAGGAGCACCGCAGGTGCCGGTCCGTCTTCTCCTGTTTAGGCATGCCGCCTCCATGCCAAGCTTGCTAGAACCGCCTGCTTCATCACCCGTTGCAGTTGAAGGAGCAACGGGTCCCCGATGCAGGCGGAGAGGTTTTTTGTCACCGGTGCAAGATCAGCCTCTGCTGGTTGACCGACCCGGCGCTACTTGTCCTTGGCGCCGTCCTTGTCCTTGCCGCCCGACTCTTTGACGAGCTCCTTGGCGGCCTTGGGCGCCCGGGTGATGACCTCGTCGATCAGCCCGTACTGCTTGGCCTCCTGGCCCGACATGAAATAGTCCCGCTCGGTATCCTGGGCGATCTTCTCGATCGGCTGGCCCGTATGTTTGGCCAGGATGTCGTTCAGCCGCTCCCGGATCTTCAGAATCTCCCGCGCATGGATGTCGATCTCCGTCGCCTGCCCCTGGAACCCGCCCATGGGCTGGTGGATCATGACGCGGGCATTGGGGAGGGCGAAGCGCTTCCCCTTCGTGCCGGCGGCCAGCAGCAGGGCGCCCATGCTGGCGGCCTGCCCCAGGCAGATGGTGTTGATCGGCGGCTTCACATACTGCATGGTATCGTAAATTCCCAATCCCGCCGTCACGCTGCCGCCGGGGGAATTGATATAGAGGTTGATGTCCTTCTCCGGGTCCTCCGCCTCGAGAAACAGCATCTGGGCGATGATGAGATTCGCGAAGACGTCGTCGATGGGCGCCCCCAGGAAAATGATGCGGTCCTTGAGCAGACGGGAATAGATATCGTAGGCGCGCTCGCCCCGGTTCGTCTGCTCGATCACAATGGGCACTAACATACCAACCTGTCCTTTCTCTTCTGATTCCTTCTGTTCTCGGTTGTTCCTCGGTCGGCCTTAACCACCGCGTATCTTAGCACATTTTTTTCCGGCCGCCTTATCATTCAGCCTTGAATCACCGCGTGCCGGTAGACGAAGTCCAAGGCTTTGTCGGCCTGGATGCGGGCCTTGAGTTCTTCCTTGGAGTCCTCTCCGCCGGCCTCGATGAGGCGCCGCACTTCTTCCGGTGCCAGTCTGAGATCGGTTCCCAGCCGTTCGTATTCGGCTTTGACGTCCTCTTCCCTGACCGTCAGCCCCTCCTTCTCCGCCACCGCTTCCAGGATGAGGCCGACCTTGACCCGCCTGGTCGCCTCCGGGCGATTCTCCTCCAGCAGTTTTTTGATCTCGGCCTGGCGCACGCCGGGGTCTTCGAACTCGCCGGCTTTGCCTTTCTGTCGCTGCCGGGCCTGCAAAGCCTGGCGGACCATCGCCTGGAGTTCCCGCTCGACCAGCGTCTCCGGCACCTCGAAGTGATGGGTCTCCACCAGACGCTTCAGGATGGCGTCCTTGTAGGTCTCTTCAATGTCCTTCTTCAGCGCCTTCTCCATCTCGTCGCGCAGCTTCTCCGTGAGCTCGGCCAGCGAGCCGTAAGGGCCACAGTCCTTGGCGAACTCATCGTCCAGCGGAGGCAGTTTCTTCTGCTTGACCGCCGCCACCTTCACCCGGAACACGACGGTCTTGCCGGCCAGACGCTGGTCCGGATGGTTGGCCGGATAGGGCTGGGGAATCTCGACGAGCTCGCCTTCTTTCTTGCCCAGGAGCGGTTCGTCCACCTCGATGCCGAGCAGGGGCGCCTTGGAGCCGACCTTGTGCAATTGTCCGGTTTGCTTGGCGCCCTCCAGCGGCGCCATGTCCAGGAACCCTTCGATGTCCAGGATGGCGTAATCGCCTTCGGCGAGGGCGGTGCCGGCCGGCGCCGCCTCGAGTTGCGCCTGCCGCTCCCGCAGCACGTCCAGGGTCTTCGCGACCTGTTCATCGGTCACGGTCCGCTTGTCCGGCTTCAGGGAAATCGGATTGGGCGCCTTGTAGTCCCGCAGCTCGATCTTGGGCTTGATCTCGACGGTTGCCGTGAAGGAAAAGGCCGCGTTCTTTTTGATCTTCACGCGCTCGAGGGGGGGCACCTCCACGAGCACCGGCACGATCCCGGCCTGCCGGATCGCCCGGTCATAGTAGTCCGGCACCAGCCGCCGCACGACATCCTCTTCCACCACCTTGGCGTACTTCTTTTCCAGCAAGGCCTGCGGGGCCTTGCCGGGGCGGAACCCGGGAATATGGACTTGCTTGTTCAGCTCGGCATAGGCTTGCGCAAACTGTTTGTTGACTTCGTCCTCGGACACTTCGATCTTGAGCGCGCGCTTGATCGGTCCCA
>CAZKHY010000132.1:0-5515 GCA_964552455.1 uncultured Nitrospira sp. | reverse complement strand
TGATCGAAGTGCCGGGCTCAAGCAAGCTTGGTATGGAAGCCGACGAGGAGAGACCTGAGGCAAAAAACCTCTCCCGGCACATGTGATCGAAGTGCCGGGCTCAAGCAAGCTTGGTATGGAGGTGCATCATGAAGGCCATGCTGCATGCGACAACCGTGACCTTGTTGCTCGTGCTGGCCAGCGGAACGGGATGGGCCTACCGCGAGTACTTCACCCACGAACAGAAAGAGCAACTGGCCAAGGTACAGACCGTCCTGGTGGAAGTCATTGCGCTCACCGACAAGAACGCGGTTGACGCAGCTCCGCTCACCGAGGTCATCACCCGCCGCATGAGCGAACTCGGCTACACCATCATCACCGACCCCTCCAAGCCCCATGATGTCGCTCTGAAGGTCAAGTGCGAGCAACGCAAGACCTGGGAAGGCACCACCACCATGGGCGGCGACGCCGACCTGCCCGATTCCCCCTCGCGGGTCTGGAAAGGGCCCGCCTGCCAGCTCAATTACTTTCTGGGGGGCACGAAGATCAAGTGGCAGAAGGAGGTCCGGACCGAGTTCGACGACGCCGTGGCGGCGGCGCAAAAGGCCAACGCCGGGGATCCCGGCACCTACACCATGACCAAGCTCAAGGACCGGCTGGAGCAGTACGATTTTCCGGTGCTGTTAGCGGCGGAATGGGGACAGCCGGAGCGGCTCTTCGCACTGCTGGATGCTCCCGGCACCAACGACCTGCGCAAGCTGAAGGTCATCTCCCTGCTGGGTGAAATGCTCGCCGACGAAGCCTTGCCCAGACTCAAGGAGGCCCTCAAGGACAAGAACCTGGCCAAACAGGCGGCCGTGGCGTTGGGCAATGTCGGAAAGGACGGCATCCCGATCCTCATCGACATGCTCAGGAACTCCAAGGACCCCGAGCTGCAGGCCGCAGCGGCCAAGGGATTGGGTCAGGTCGCCAACATCAACCCCGATCCGCGGATTATTCCGGCGCTCTTGGAAATGCTGGACCCGCCGGGCATCGACATCCGGGTCCAGATCGAGGTGGCCTGGGCCCTGGGGCGGCTGCCGGACAAAAAGGCCGAGGCCCCTTTGAAAGCGCTGGACCAGAAGCTCCAGAAGATGCGCGACCCGGATGACGTGATGCTGAAGAAGCTGAAGGAAGCGGTGTTCTGGTCCATCAAGCAGATCGACACCTACGACATGTTCAGCTGAGCGGCTCTTCTGTTCCGCATTCCACTCGCCGCGCATTACCGCTTGGCTTGCGCCCGGCGGTAATGCGCGGCCACCTTCATTCGGTTCCCGCAGAGGTTCATGCTGCACCAGCGGCGGGCGTGGTTCTTGGTCGTATCATAAAAATAGAGGATGCAGGCAGGATTCTGGCATTTCTTAACCAGAGTCAGATCGTCGCGACAGAGAAGCTCGCTTGCGAACTCAGCGAGCGGCACAAGCAGATGGATCGCCTCTGCCGCCCCTGAATGCAACCGTCGCTCGAACCCGCCGCGAACTCGGACCAGTTGTGAATAGCCAACCTGTTTCTGCAGGAGCTGGTTGATAGCATCCAGCGTAGACTGCTGCACCGACCGGCCGTGAACAATGCGCTCGACCATCGCTCGTAAGACGGCCCGAAACGCCCGTCCTCCTTCGAAGGCACTGCTCCCCTCAGGCTGATCGCCCCATCGCTGCATCATCCCCTTTGCCTCCGCCGCATCGAGGGCCTGGGCCTGGACCAGCCACGATACGAGGTCGCCAAAATTCTCCAGGAGGTCAACGGGGCGCCCTTTCACAACCAGCTCCGTGTTGACGAAGTCCAAGCACTTGGAATTGCCGACGAAAAGGAACGTCTTCACAGGCTGTTCACCGCTCGCGACTGTCTCCTCGCTCATCAGACGACCATGTGAAATTGCAACCATCGAAACTTCTCTTGACAGGTTAGCCTCATTCATATATAACTGTCAAAATAAACTTTAGATGGTTAGTTTCATGCCGGTGCGTTGGATCAAAAAGGGAGGATCGCGATGATCATTCAGACATTCGGCGTACATCACATCGGATTGACCGTCACGGATGTTGAACGGTCAAAGGCGTTTTATCAGGACCTCTTCGGATGGAAGGAAGTCGGTGCCGATCCGAAGCTCGGCTACGTGCTCTTAGCCGACGATAAGAATTTCGTCACCCTGTGGCAGGAGAGCAAGAGCGGGTATGAGAAAACCAGCGCGGGACTCCACCATTTTGCCCTGGCTGTCGGAAGCATCGATGCACTGACGCACGCCGAGCAGGTACTCAGGAGGAAGGGAGTCCGAATTCATTACGACCGGATCGTCCCGCTACACAATGGTGCACGCGAGGCGGAACTGTACTTTTACGACCCGGACGGAATTCGGGTGGAACTCTTCAGCCCGAACGGGGGAGAAGGACTCAAGGCGCCATCCCCTGACGCCCCCTCCTGCTATCTGTCAGACTGAGGAGGCGACCATGACACCGAAACGATCCCACAATGCGCCGCATCCCGGCGAGATTGAGATGCAAACTCGCAGCGGCACTCGACTCGTCGGTCGGCGTCTCATCACGCACATTCGGGACGTGCTTAGTGAAGGGTTTACAGAGTTCATTGAATCTCAGTTTATGTTCTTTCTCGCGACCTCTGATGACGAGGGGCGCCTGGATTGCAGCTATCGCGGGGGCCATCCAGGGTTTGTGAAGGTCGTTGATGGGAGGACCCTTCTGTTCCCCGATTACAACGGCAACGGTTCGTACATGAGCCTTGGGAACTTGTTGGTGAATTCGAGCGTCGGGATGCTCTTCATCGACTTCGAAACGCAACGGCGCTTGCGCGTGAACGGTCATGCGGAAATTATCGAAGATCCGGAAGTGACCTCGCAGTTTGACGGTGCTGAACGGGTCGTCAAGGTGACGGTGGAGCAGGTGTTTCCAAACTGTTCGCGGTATATCCACCGGATGACTCGGGATAAGCCGTTGCCCGCGCAGGTCGCAGCGGCACGTTCCCCGTAACTGCCGGTCGGCCCGGCCCGTAAGTGCGCAGGCGCTATCCCTGTGGAACGACGAATTCCGCGGGGACGGAAAAGCCAGGAGGAAAAGCCCGTCCTGATGTTATACTCCGGCAACGTTCTGTCCATCCGGAGGAGGATATATCCCATGAGCGAGGTCTCACGCAGACGATTCCTGCAACTCTCCGCCCTGACCGGCGGTGCGCTGGCCTTCGGGGAGATCGCCGATCACATCCTGGGACAGACGGCCGGGAGAAGCCTGGCGCGAGCGGCCGAGCCGGCCAAGGGAGCCGAGCCGATCAAAATCGGCATTCTTGATCCCCTTTCCAGCCCCTACAAAACCTCGTCCATTCACGACGTGCACGGCGCGACCGTCGCGCTGGACCTCTACAACAAGCGGGGCGGGGTCCTGGGTCGGCCGGTCAGCATCCTCGAAGCCGACGACGCTTCGAATGTCCAGACCGCGATCAAGGCCGCCAACAAGCTCATCAAGGAAGACCGTGTGGACTTCCTGATGGGAACCTTCAACGGGGAGGTGGCCCTCGCGGTCTCCGAGGTCGCCAAGCAGGAGAACAAACTGTTCATGGTCACCGGCGCCCACATCATGGACCTGACCGGCGCCCGCTGCAACTCGCACACGTTCGTCTTCATGCCCAACGCCCACATGATGGCCAGCGCCGCGGCGCCCCACATCGTGAAGGCCTATGGGACCCGGTTCTACACCGTCACCGCCGACACGATGGACGGCAAATCGGCGCTCCAGGCCATGACCGACGCGCTGAAGGCCAATGGCGGCGAGGCAGTCGGCGGCTTCACCACGCCCTTCGGCACGACCGACTTTGTCGCCGCGCTCACCGAGGCGAAAGCGGCCAAGCCCACCGTCATCATCCTGAACCTCTACGGCTGGGACCTCGTGAACGCGCTCAAGGCCTATACGAAAATGGAGCTGGCCAAGGAAAAGATCGGGGTGGGCGGCATGATCGGCGGCGAACAGATCGGGCGGCCGCTCGGCTACGCCAACAACGCCGGCATCTGGGGCCTGATCTGGGACCCCAAGATCAACACCGACGGCTCAAAGAAGTTCATTCAGGGCGTGATCGACAAGTACAACCACACGCCGACCTCCCGCTGCTACCTCGGCTATGCGGCCATGACGCAAATCCTGGAAGCGGTGCGCCGGACCGGCACGACCGACACGGCCGCCGTGATCAAGGCCCTGGAGGGACACGAGTTCGACGGGCTCAAGGAAGGCCGGTCCTACTTCCGCGCCTGGGACCATCAGCACGTGCAGGACGTGCTGGTTGGAGAGGCCTACGGAAAGGAGCTGGGGCTGGGACACTACAAGATCCTGGCCACCGTGCCGGGCGACGCGGTGGCGGGCACCCGCGATCAGAACACCTGCAAGCTCTGACGTACGAGCCCGCTCCTAGCGCCGCGCGACCACACAGATCGCCTCGCCGGTCATCCGGACCTTTCCGTCTGGGCCGGCATACGACCGGGCCGCTTCCGTGACGGAGCGCCAGACCGAAGCCCGCCGCTCCGGTTGCTCCTTGGCCAGCATCGCGATGATCGGCGCCGCAATGTCCTGCTGGAAGCCGGTGTAGTCTTCGGCCGAGGCCCACTCGAAGGTCAGGGTGAGCGGCTCGCTGCGAACCCCGGTGAAACCGGCCTGCTCCAACGCCCGCTCCAGCACGGTCACGTCCGCGAGGCTGAAGGGACCCAGCATGCCCGGTGGCGGCGGTGGGGCTTGAAGTTGCTGCCGGACGGTCCCCATGGCCACGCTGATGAAGGGCACTTTCGGCGGGGGTCCCCAGACAGCCGCGGCCAGCCGCCCGCCTTTCCTCAACAGCCGATGCATCCGCCTCAGAGATTCCGATAAATCCGGCAGAAACATCAGCCCCCAACGGGACAGGATGGCGTCGAAGCTCTGCTCCGGGAAGTCCAGCGCCTCGGCGTCACTCTCGTGAAATTCCAGATTCGTCAGCCCCAACTCGGCGGCCCGCTCCTTCGCGATCGCCAGCATCAGCGGAGCCTGATCGGTCGCAAGGACTTTGCCCGCCGGCCCGACCTTGCGCGCCGCGGTCACGGCCGGCTCCCCGATGCCGGTGGCCACGTCCAGTGCGTGATGGCCCGGTCCGATCTCCGCCAACTCTACCAGGCGCTCGCTGGCCGGCCTGGCGCTCCGCTCCATCGTCTGCCACCATTTTTTCCAGCCGGCGGCGACGTTGCTCCAGTCCTGCTTCTGCTGAGCTTTGTACTGAACGGGATCGAACGGTTCGGCGGTCATGAGCGCTTTCCCTCCTCGATGCTCGCACATGAGATTTCATTGCGTCACGGCGGCCTGGTCTTCGAGGATCATGGGGCAGTTTGCGGCCTGCGTCGGAATCCGTATGGGTGCTCGCAAAGACGGCCGTGTTGCGGGGGATACCCTTTCAACATCATCGGCCGGTTTGGCTACTGACCACGCCATGATGGTCAAAAAGGCTGCTTTCTCACCCACCCGCCCCTTATCCTGTT
>CAZKHY010000131.1:0-9720 GCA_964552455.1 uncultured Nitrospira sp. | reverse complement strand
ACCGACGCGCGGGTTTGAGGGAAGCACGCTTCCATGGGTCCGGCTGTTCGTCATTCTTCAGGCTCCGCGGCTACTGTCCGGCCTGCACGATCTCCTTGGCGATCGCGTGGAGCCCCTGCGGGTTCAGCCCGGGAAGAGGTCTTCCGTCCGGACCGTAGAAGGACCCCAGGTGGCCTGGCGCCTGGATCTGCGCTTTGACGATGACCTTGTCGCCGTCTGAGACTTCCGGAGTCCTGCCCACCGCCTGGCCGCAGACGCCCAGGACCGCGACATCGAGCGAGCCCGTGTCGTCCTGCAGGGTGAAGAGATACGTGCTATAGCAGATGGTTCCGGAAGGCTGACGATAGGGATCGAGCACCTGCACCTGCTGGGCCGTGCCCTGGAGCGTGACGAAACGGAGGTGGTAGGGCTCGGGGTCGGCGACGATTCTGCCGATCGGCACAGGCTCGTCGGCCAGTGCGGCCACGGAACTCGCCAGAGCCAGCCAGGCTGCCAGGACAATGCGTCGCGCGGGCATGGTCCAGCAGACCATAGGCTCGGCATCGGGGTCAAGCTTGTCGGGGGGAACGGCAGGAGCCGGATGAGCGGAGGTGTCTTCAGCCCGCCGCCCCCAGGACCTCGCGCACCTTGTGCGCCAGCGCGTCCGTGGCAAACGGCTTCCGGATGAATGCGATCCCGGCTTTCAAGCTCAAACGGGGCGGGAGGCAGCCGTCCGGGCAGCCGGACATATACAGCACCCTTGTGCGTGGATTCAGAGCGGTCACTTGCTCCGCTAACGTCGGCCCGTTCATCTCCGGCATGAGGACGTCGGTCAACAGGAGATGGATGGGACCCGCGTGTTCTTGAACAATTCGAAGCGCCTCGGCTCCCCGATCGGCCTCCAGTACCGTATAACCGCGCAGCCGGAGGATGCGGCAAACCAGTTCTCGCACCATCCGTTCGTCATCCACGACGAGAATCGTCTGAGATTGGCCGGCAGGGTCGGGGCGGGGGTCTTGCTGGTTCGGCATTGAATCCCCCCTCAAATGAAGCTAGACTTCCTCCGCGGCATAATGGCGGGGCGCGCCGGCTCGGCAGAACAGACACGCCCCGCCCCGCCACGGGCGTCCGGAAGACGATGCCCCCGTGGTGTGTGCAAAGGATCAATACGCGGATGCTCGACGGGCGAGCAAGCTGCAAGAAGTATAAGCTAAAACTTATTTATAGTCAACCAAAATAAGCTAATATAGCATGGGTTCGGAACCGCGCGGAATCGTTGACCGTCTCGTTGGCGCGCTCGGCCTTAAGACACAGGCGCAACTCGCCGCCAGTCTTGAAATTCGGCCGCAGTCCATCATTTCCGCCGTCAACCGCGGGGAGATTCCGGAGGCGTGGCTCTATCGGGTCGCCTATCGGACGGGGAGAAGCGTGGAATGGCTGCGGACCGGGAGGGGACCGGCCTGGCAGGGACAGGTCACCGGCGAGGGAACCGCACCCACTTATGGAACGAGAGGAACCCAACCGGCGGCCCTCCGGCATTTGCTCGAAGCGTGGGAGGAACTGGACGAAGAGGAGCGGGCCGCCGTGGAACGCTGCGCGGCAATACTCAGGACCGGTGATCGCGACGTCCGCGAACATCTGATCGCTCAGTTAAAGCTGGTCGAAGAAACCGTTCGGGGACGGCAAGCGAAGCGTCGCCGTTAAGCGGTGCCCCGGTGCAGAACGCGGCATGCTTGCAGGCATGAACCGTCTGGAGATGCGTTGATGAAACGACCTGCCCACATGGAATCCTATGTGAAAGATGCCAGGCCCCGCTTCGAGCACATGCTGGCCGAGCTGGTGGAACTGCCTTCGATCAGCATGGACCCGGCGCGGGTCGCGGACATGAACAAAACGGCGACTCTCGCCGTGCAATTGCTCAGGGGCTTGGGGGCCGAGGCAAAGATCGTGGAGACCGGGGGCTATCCGGTGGTCGAAGGAGGCTGGACGACCGGCAAGGACCGTCCCACCGTGCTGGTTTACAACCATTTGGACGTGCAGCCGGCCCAGGAGCCGGAGTGGAAACAGGCGCCCTTTGCGTTTCAGAAGGATCACGGCCTCTATCGCGGGCGCGGCGCCACCGATGACAAGGGGCCGGCCCTCACGGCCCTGCTGGCCGGGCGGTATGTCGTCGAGCAGGGGGTTCCGATCAACGTGCGGTTCTTGTGGGAATTGGAGGAGGAGATCGGCAGTCCGCACTTCTCGGACGCCCTCAAGCAGCGCCGCTTGATCCACAAGCCGGACTCGGTGCTGGTCTCGGATACGATCTGGATCGCCAAGGGGCGCCCGGCCATGCCCTATGGTCTGCGCGGAGCACTGGGGGCCAGGCTCTCGCTCCGGACCGGTCGGGGCGACGCCCATTCCGGGCTCACCGGCGGCGCGGCAAGAAATCCGCTGACGGAGCTCTGCGAGATCGTCAACGATTGCGTGGATGCCATGAGCGGCCGGGTGAAGATCCCGGGCTTCTACGAGGATGTGGTGCCGCCCACGAAGGCCGAGATCAAGAATTTTCTGGCCTCGGGGTTTCAGGTCGAGCGTTTCAAGAGAGCCTATGGGTTCAAGTCTCTGAGGGCAACAGACCCGGCCGAGGTTCTGCGGCGGATCTGGGCCTCACCGACCTTCGAGGTGCATGGCCTGGCGGGCGGCTACATCGGGCCTGGCGTCAAGATGGTGGTGCCGGGCTACGCCGAACTGAAAGTGAGCATGAGGCTGGTGCCGGACCAACGGCCGGAGAAGATCTTCCGCCTCCTGACACGGTTCGTGGCCGAGCGGAATCCCAACGTGAGGGTGGAAGCGGAGGGGATGCTGCAGCCCTTCAAGGGGCAGTTCAGCGGGCCTTACGCGGAAGCCGCCAAGCGGGCGGTGAAGGAAGGATTCGGCAAGGAGCCGGTCCTCGTCAGGGAAGGGGGCTCGATCGGCGCGGTCGCGACCATGCAGCAGGCCTGGCATGTCCCGATCCTCTTCATGGGCTTGAGCCTTCCGGAGCACGGCTACCACGCGCCCAACGAGTACTTCGACTGGGGGCAGGCTTCCGGAGGCATGAAAGCGCTGGCCGCCTATTTCACGGAGCTTTCCAAGCTCCGCTAGCTTTCAGCTCTCAGCGGTCAGCAGCTTCAGAGGGACTCTTGCTGAACGCTGAGAGCTTCTTTGCTATGGCTGGGCCAGGAGCGGCTGGAAGACCGGGTCTGTTTCGATGACGCCCTTGAGGTTGTCGTTGGCCAGCAGGAAGCGCCAGGAGTCCATGGATGCGCCGGCCAGTTCCAGGTACCAGCGTTGCGCGTCGGTCAAGAGCTCCAGCATGGCGCGGTTGTCCCGTTTCGGGGTGAAGGCCAGGCTGTAGGCCATGGCATAGGCGGCGGCAAACTTGTCCAGCGGACGGTCGGTGAACTTATAGGCCTCTTCCGCTTCCTTGTAGGCCTGGAGGATGCCGGGGTCGTCGAAGGTGCGGTTCCAGGAAACCCGCGCGATCCGGGACCAGGCCAGTTCGATCATGGCCCTTGCGCGGGGGACGTAGCGCTCCGGCGGAACCTCCTTGACCAGGGCCTCGTGCACGGCGATGGCGGCCAGTTGGTCGTTGTTCCACCGGTACACGATTCCCAGGCGCAGCCGGTTCTCCAGATCGCCGGGCCGGACCTTCGCCAGCATCTCCATGGCCGGGATGATGCGGTAGAGATAGTCCGCCGGCGTCGGCTTCGAGAAGCCGCCCACTTCCATCCCCAGCGAAATGTCCATCCTGGTCGTCTGGGCGTAGATGTCCCAGTACAGCTCGTCGAAGCGCTGAGCCAGCTCCCGGTCTCCGACCGGCACCTTGTGGGCGGCCGCTCCGGCGCTCAGGAGGGTCTGGAACAAGTCGTGGGTGAGCTGGGCCAGGGCTTCCGGCTGGCCCGGATCGACGAGCAGCACGCGGTTGAGCATGGCGACGCGGTCTTGGAGCTCCGGATACAGGGCGGCCCGCGCGACCGCGGCGAGCAGCGTGCCCGGCTGGTCCGCCGGTCCCCACCAGACCGGCGAGTTCTCGACGTAGCCGCTGGTCTCGGTCACGAAGGGGATCACCGTCGGCATCCCGGCTGCCCCGCCGGTGGGCGACGCGATGGTCAGGTTCACGACCGCTGCGTCGCCGGGAAAGCCGAGTTTCTTGAGACCCGTCAGCACCACCCACTTGAGCGTGATGGACTTCAGGGCTGCACGGGGCCGCTTGACCGTGTTGGTCCACTTGTAGGAACCGGGGGCGTAGGCGACCGGCGAACTCAGCGGGTCCTTGTACGTGACCTGCATCCGGACCAGCGTCGCCGGGGCCGCCACCGTCGGCGCATCGTCGTGAAGCCGGAAGGAAGCGGCCGGCAGCTTGGCACTGTCCAGCGCTTGCACCACCAGCCCGCCGGCCGGAGGGGACAGGCCCAGCAGATCCATGACGAAGAACGAGGCCTGGTAGCGGTTCAGTTGCTCGCGGAAGAAGACCAGCGAACCCTTGCCGGGCCACAAGTCGTCCATCCCCTGTTCTTTATATTCGACGGCCGTCTGATGGGTTTGCACGAGTTGATTCCAACAGGCGGCGTACGAAGGATCGGAAGGGGCGGGAAAGGCCTTGAGCGGCGCGGTGCCGGCTGCCGCCAGTTTGTACTGACAGGCGAAGTCGAGCTGGCCCACCGCGATGCGATCGCCGGAAGCCAGGGCTTCGGCGTAACGAACCGCGACGGCCGCGGCGCCGGTTGGCTTCGCCGCCGGCTTGGCCTTTTGGGATTTTTCAGCGGCCAGAGCCGAGCCGGCTGCGCCGGTGAAGGGCCATCCCACAGTGAGAAGCGCCAGGGCAGTGAACAGGGTGAAGCTGCGTAAAAAGACCGGCATCACACGTCTCCTCTGATTCAGACCGGGGGTACGGCTTTCGCGAATCAAAGTCGCTACTCTATCATGCCGAACCGACAAGGGGAAAGGGCGGGGAGATCAATGTTGTTCCTGCGGCGGCGGCGTGAGGGGTTTGGGCTGGAAGCGGACGAGGGTTCGGATATAGGCGAGGACGTCTCGACGCTGGTCCTCGGTCAGGAGGTCCTTCCAGGCCGGCATCGAGGTGCGGGGCTTGCCGTTCGCGATGATGTCGAGGAGCTCCGCGTCGGTCTTCACCGACGTGCCGGCCGAGATCAAGCTGGCCGGCCGCGGCGAGAGAAAGGGGGCCTCGGGCCCGTCGCCTCGCCCCTGTTTCCCGTGGCAGACCGCGCACCGGTCCTCGAAGATATCCTTGCCCTGTTCCGGGATGCCGGTTGGCGCCGGGGACGGGGCCCCATGCGCCTTCAGGCCCAGGACCAACATCAAGGCCCCGGTCGTCAATAGGAGAGAGGGCTTACTCGTCAGTCGTCTCATTGCGCCGCCCGTGATTCCACCACGACCGTGGCCTTCATTTCGTGACCGGGCATGTCGCAAAAGAACGGATAGACGCCGGGACGTTCCGGCACGAACCGGAACTCCGCCCGGCCCTCCGACGGGATGATGACGCGCTTGAACCCGTCGGGGCCAAACTCCGGCGCGCCGTTGCCGGTCACATTCAGGTGCACGCCCGTGAACAGCCCGACCGGCACGAAGGCGTGCAGCTCCGCATCCTGATTGTAGAAGACCAGTTTGGTCTTTTGCCCGACGCGAAGCGTGACCGGGTCCGGCTCAAACGTCCGGCTTCGGATCGTGACGGTCACGACTTCCTCCGGGTCGGTATTGGAAGGAGCGAGCGTCGGCGTCGCCGGAGTCGATTGACCGGCCGGAACCGCGGCAGGGACAAAAAGGGTGAGGGCTGCCACCAGCCAGAAGGACAGGACAAGAGGGACCGACCGCCTCATAGGAGCTCCACGCTTTTTATTGTACCGTGGAGAAGGGGCGCCGTGCCAGTCCAGCAGCGGCTACAACCGACCGGCCGCTTTCAGAATCTCGCCGCGAAGGCGGACTTTCAGTGAAGGCGAGAGGGGGGGAGGCTCCATGTGCCGGCAGAGGGTGACCGTCTCCCGCAGGGAACTCACGAAGGCCTCACAATCGGGACAGGCGCCGAGGTGCTTGCGGATCTCGGCGCAGACGCCGACCGAGAGCTCGTCGTCGAGGTAGGCGGACAGACGGCGCAGGATCTTCAGGCATCGACCGTGGGAATGTCCCGCGTGAGGCCGGGCCGGCTTCCGTCTGGCTCCCCTGGCTGGCATCTTGGTTCTCATTGAATCACCCCTCGCTGGGAGAATCAACCGCCGGGCTTCCGCCCGCGGTGTTACCGGCCCGGCGCGGCCCTCACGTGCCGGCGCGTCGGATCAGGTTCCCCGAGGCCCCGTGCGCTGAGTTCCCGCCGCACGAACAGCCGGGCCCGGTGGAGGCGGGACTTCACCGCCCGTTCGTTCAAGCCCATGACGGAACCCACTTCCTTCGCGGACAATCCTTCCATATCACGCAAGACCAGCACGAGGCGGTACTTCTTGGGCAGCTTTTGAATCGCCTCTTCGAGCGCTCGGCGCAGTTCCTTGTTGGCGAGGGCCTGCTCCGGCGTCAGGCCTTCGGTGGCAATCTGCAGCCGGAACTCGCCCTCCGAAGTGGGAACGAACTCTTCCAGCGACAGCTCCCGCTCCGGCTCTCCCTTGCGCTTGCGCCGCATGCGGATGCAGGCCCGTGAGGCGATCGTGTAGAGCCAGGTGGAGAGTTGCGCCTCGCCCCTGAAGTGTTTGAGACCTCGGTAGGCGTTCAGGAAGGTTTCCTGGACGAGGTCCTTTGCGTCATCCGCCTGTCCGCAAAGACGCTGGGCGAACCGGTGGATCCGGTCGACGTGGTCACGGTAGAGCCGGTCGAAGTCCTCGGCTGCATGCCCGTCTGGCCCTGCTGTGCCGGTCGTCGGCCCTCCGGCAGCTCGGGTTCCTCGATGCTCCGGGGTACGGGTACTCATGAGAGTGGGGTCGGAGTGTAAGGACGTTGCAGGAAGGTGTCAAGGCAGGGCGCCGGAGAGCGCGTCGCGTGCCGTCATTCGGATCGGGAAACGTGGCATTGGAGACAATCGGCAAACTCGCCCGGGCGATGCATTCCCCGACCTTTTTTGAGGAGGCCTTTGGCCAGGTCGTTCTCGAGCAACGTCGTCGGTTGCCCGGGCCCGGACCCGAACGCGTGGCATTCCGTGCAGGATGTCGTCCCCGTCGCAAGGAAGATGTACTCGCCGTGCGGATTGCCGGTTTCTCCGATGACGATCTGCACGAGCCGTCCCCGGTGCTCCCTGTGGCAATCCAGGCAGGAACGGCCGTCGCGAATCTTGCTTTGGTGAAAGTCGTTCACGGTCGCCTCGGACGTTTCGGCAAACCATTGCGCGGAATGACACCCCACGCATTTGGCCGTGGTCGGTCCGCGAAAGGCCTGGTGGCAACCGGTGCACGAGCCGATCTCTGCATGGTACTGGCTCAAGTCGCCCGGCGCCCACAGGGCTTCCGGGTTCCGTTCGCCGGCCCAGCCAAGCCAGCCGACCAGCAGCAACGTCGCCGCCAGCACGATCGGCAGGACCGATGAAGGGAGCGGCAGGTACATGACGTTAAAAGCCTCCGAAGTAGAGCGCTCCGCCTATGTGCAGGAGCGTCAGTACCAGGAACGTGACGGTCACCGGAGCATGGAGGTACTGCCAGAAGCGGAAGACTTTTTCCTGGGCGGCCATGGTGTGGAGGCGGGCATCGATCTCGTCCTCGGAGAGCCCTTGCCGGGCCAGCTCGCGGCGCCGATCGTGCAAAGTTCGCAGGACCATATAATGGACCGCCTGCCCGGTGATCCCGCTCAACACGACGAGGCCCAAAGCCAGCAGGGCCAGGACCGGGACGAGCGCATGGAAGTGGTTGCCGGCATGGATCAGAATGAGCGAGGGGCCGAGCACTCCGGCCGCCATGTGGACTCTAAACCAGCCTTTCGGCCAGCGCCGCTCCGGCGCCGACCGCTTCCGGAAGGAATAAACGAACACCAGCAACACCACTCCGAGGCCGACCCAGCCGGTGAGGTGCCCCCCCTGGGTGTGGCCGAAAGGCCGGTCCGGCCGCGCCGTGAGGAGCTGTTCGAGGGCGAAGGCGCCGCCGACCGCGAGGCTGACGAGGACGCTGACGAGGGAGGCGCGGCGGGTCAGGGGGCTCAAGGAGGTTCTCAACTCTTGGCGCCGTTCAATCGATAGGCGAGGTGGCAGGCGACGCAGGCCTTGAGCACCCCGTCGAGACGCGGCAGAATCTGCTTCAGATCACGGGAGGGCATGGCCCGGGCGAGCGCTTCGGCCGCTTCGTGATGGGCCATGGCGAGGTCGTGATAGGCCGGCGGAAAATCCTCCGGCTTTTGCTTCAGCATGGCCTGACGGTGCATGAAAAAGCCGAGATGAGCCTCGGTCAATCCCCGGGCCCGCTCGTAATCCTCGTCGGCGAGTGCCGCCACAATCGCCTGGACCGTCTCCAGATGCTGCAGCATCACGTCCCGATGGGCTCTTCCCGCCTCAGCCGGCAGGCCGATCGGCTCTCTCGTATCCGGCACCGTCAGGTCGGAAGAAGCTCCCGCACCAACGGCGTGCCCATCGGCGCAGCCTGCGACGGCCAGGATCGAACCGAGCAGAGGAGCAGCCAGAGAAAAAGCTGTGAAGACGCGGATGATGCGATGTGGGCCGATCTTCATGGACAACCGTCGCTAATACTTTTCGACCCCCAACCGGCCTCCGGCATGGCACCGGAAACAGTCGGCGAACCGGCCTGGGCCGTGGGCGCCCTTGCCTTTGGCTTTCAAGCTCCGTACGGCCTCGTTATCCAGGACGGTGGGTCTGGCTCCTTTCGCCGCACCGGACCCGTGACAATCGGAGCAGAATTTCGTGCTCGTGGCCCGGAAGACGAGGTCGCCGTGGGGGTTCATCGTGTCCGCACTACCGGGATCCGGCTGACGCTCTGCAGCTCGGCTCAGGGTCAAGGGGGTAAGCGATCCCAGCAGCGCCATCGACAGAATTCCGAATAGTGTGATTGCCCGATGCACCGGACGCATGGGTGAGAGTCCTCCGTTGACCGGCTTAGTGCGAACCGCAGCAGACCTTGTACCGTTCTTCCGGGATGTTGTTGATGGCCGTGAAAATCGACGTACGGTCCGCCTCGCCCAGCACGTTGTCGATGGCCGGGTAGAGAATCCGTTCTTCCTTTTGGTTGTGAGCGGTCAGGATCGCGACGAGACGGTGTTCCTCCTGGTCGCTTTCAGGGTCCTGCCGTTGCACTTTTTGGTGAACCGCTTCCAGATAGTCTCCGATCTGTCTGTGCTCCGCCCGCATGACCATCGTCGGGCCGACTTCCGCCATATCGGTCTGCCTCTCCCAGAGAGGAAACAGGATTTCTTCCTCCCAGACGATGTGCCGCTGCAGGCCGAACTTGAATTGGATGAAGGATTCCTTGGCTTTGGGGTAATCGGAGCGCTTCAGCTCCTGAAAAGCCTTGAACAGGGCGTCGAGCCGTTCGTGGTCTTTTTGGAAGAATTGTCGAATCGATGGCTGAGACGATGATGGAATCATGGGCTGTGCTCCTCCTGTAAAGGGAATGGCATCCGCCAACAAGTGGTGAGCAAAGGCAGTGCCAGGAGGCATGATCCTTTCGGGCTGTCATATCCCTTGAAAATCAGAGTCTTGCATGGAGGAGGAAAGCTGTCGGTCGGAAGCCTACGGCGGCTTGCCACAGTGAGAGAAAGGCCCCTGTAGTGAAACGCTACAGA